>JAENJC010000259.1 GCA_016844545.1 Deltaproteobacteria bacterium
GTGACCCATTTCAGCTTCACCTGGAAATACATCCGCTAAGCGGGAAACTTTCCGGATGTCATGCGGTAAGCCTTACTAACAGCTACAGCATAACCCTTACACTGCACATAACCGAGAAGGAAATCATACTGCTCGATATCGGCACCCACGATGAAGTATATGGAAAGAAGTAGTAGGGACTTGAAATGCAAAGGGGGCCAATCGGCCCCACTTTGGTTATGAGGTTTTCGATATAATTTAACACCCGTTTCTACTTCTTATAAAGGAGAGATATCCACTCCCCTTCCATAAGTTCCTTCTCAAGTGAGAGTCCTTGAAAGGCGTCCTTGACCATATCCGCCTTCTCGGTAATAATGCCGGATAGGATGAGGTGCCCGCCTGGCAAAACCCTGTCGCTGAGCTGTCTGGAAAGTCTTACAAGCTCCTCCGCTATTATGTTTGCCACAACCAGATGGAACATCACGTATATAATGTCCACCTTTATTTTGGCTACCCGCACCTGGGCCTCAACCTTGTTCAGGGCTATGTTTTCTTCAGCCACCTTTACTGCCGATGAATCAAGGTCAATAGCTATCGTCCTCTGGACGCCAAGCCTGGCAGCCGCAATGGCAAGGATACCTGAACCCGTCCCCACATCGAGCATCGTCTCGATTCCGCCCTTTGAGGCAACCTCTTCGATAAGCCTTAGACATCCCCTTGTAGTCGGGTGTGTGCCAGTTCCAAAGGCCATCCCCGGGTCGATCTCAATTACTATGTCTCCCTCTCTGGCCTCAAAAGGCTCCCAGGTCGGTTTAACAACTATCCTGTCTGTTATCCTCTCAGGCTTGAAGAACTCCTTCCACTTGTTGGCCCAGTCGTCATCCAATATGTCTGAGACGGCAATACCGAACTCAAGACCCAGCCCCTCAAGGTAACCCCGCAGCTCAGAGACCTTTTCCGAGACCTCCTCCGGCGGAAAATAAACCTTCAACTCCACCGTAGCGCGGCTGTCCTCGGAAAGCTCAAAGGCATCTACCTCTCCGCCGCCTGTAACTACCCCTCCAGAACCCATACCTATAAGATACGTGGATACCTCGTCGGCCCTTTCAGCCGGGACCTCAGCCTTTATCTCAACCAGTTTATTTTTCATGCGACTAAAATAACAGAGATGCGGGTTCATGACAATCTAATACCAATTCGCATTCAAATAAAAACATTTGAATGCCAGTGCATAATGCCAAGTAAGCTTTCAGTAATGGCAATAATTATATGTTTGAAAGCAACTTGGTATAAAAAGTATTGGAAGGATGGTTTACTACGACCTTCTGATCCGGGGGTCCGCCACGGCATAAAACAGGTCTGCCAGCATGTTCCCTATCAGTGTCAGGATAGCGCCTATGACCACAATCCCCATGATCACAGGGTAGTCCCTGGACATGACACTGGCGTAGAAGAGCTGTCCCATTCCTGGGATGGCAAATATCGTCTCGAAGATGACACTCCCTCCTATCAGATCAGGGACTGAGAGTCCTAAAATGGTTATTACAGGGAGGAGGGCATTTCTCAGGGCGTGCTTGTAAATAACCTTCCCTTCTGAAAGCCCCTTGGCCCTCGCAGTAACTATGTAGTCCTGCCGAAGCACCTCAAGCATTTTCAGCCTGTCCAGAAGCTGCCCTGATATCGACAGGGTTTCATAATCCATGGACCTGAGGCCGGATATCGGGAGCCAGCCCAGATGAACCCCAAAGAGTATCATAAGAAGGAGGGCCAGCCAGAAGGTCGGTATAGCAAATCCTATAAAGACAAATACTGTTGTAACCTTGTCTATGAATGTGTTCTGGTGCGTTGCGGAAAGCACCCCCAGAGGGATTGCAGCCATAAATATGAGGGCCAGAGAGAGGATGTTTATCATGACCGTGATGGGAAGCCTCTCTATTATCTTGTCCGTAACCTTACGACCGTCAGGTGAAAAGGAGTTTCCGAAATCAAGGGAGACAAATTTCTTTAACCATGTAAGATACTGAACATACAACGGCTTGTCCAGACCGTAGTATGCCTTTATCCTCTCCCTTGCCTCCTTCGTCACCTTCGGCGTCATCTCCATCTGAAGGCTGGCGGGTTCACCTGGAGCCAGATGTATGACAATAAAGGAGATGAGGGTTATCCCTATCAGGAGAGGGACCATCAATATTAGACGTTTTATTAGATACTGGAGCATAGTTGTTTATACCAAGTTGCTTTCAAACATATATTTTATGCCAACACCGAAAGCTTACTTGGTATTATGCACGGGCATTCAAATGCCTTTAATTGAATGCGAATTGGTATTACTTGATTAGATCTGGAATTTACAGAAACCCATACTTCTTCATCTTGTACCGGAGGGCATCGACACCGATGCCCAGTTTCTTTGCCGCCTTTGTCTGATTGTACGAGGTCAGATCAAGGGCCTGTTTCAGTAGATCTTTCTCTACCTCTTCAATGGCTACCCCTTCATGCGGGAGCTTGAAAATAAAGGCCCCCTTCCCCTCTCTGCCCTTGTTAGTCATTTCCATCGGCAGGTACTCAGTGGTCAGGATGTCTCCGTCGCCAAGCAGCATGACCCTCTCGACAACGTTCTTGAGCTCCCTCACATTGCCGGGCCATGAGTATTCGAGAAGCAGCCTCTCTGTTTCAGGGGATATGCTCTTTACGCGTTTGCGGAACTTTTTGTTAAAATAGTTAATAAAGTGCTTTATCAGCGGGATTATATCGTCCCTCCTCTCCCGCAGCGGTTTGATGTCTATAGGTATAACCTGGAGCCTGTAATAAAGGTCTTTTCTGAATGTCCCCTCTATCGCCTCTTTTGAAAGGTCCTTGTTTGTGGCAGATATGACCATTACATCCACATTTATATCCTTTGCCCCCCCGACCCTCCTGAAGCTCCTTTCTCCCAGTATCCTCAAAAGTTTTGTCTGCATCTGGAGGGGCATATCGCCTATCTCATCCAGAAATACGGTCCCTCCATCGCCCATCTCAAAGATACCTTTTCTCAGCGGTTTTCAGGAACCGCTGAACAGTTTATGGACATAAAGGGCTTATCTCTCCTGCTGCTCTCGTAATGCAGCGCCTTTGCTATCAACTCCTTGCCAGTGCCGGTTTCCCCCTGGATAAGAATCGTAGAGGCCTCGCTCTCCGATATCTTTTTAACCATGGACAGTACCCCCTGGATATGGGTACTTACCCCGATTATCTCCTCTATTCCAGCATTCCTGTTCCTTTCTTCTTTCAGGGATACAACCTCCCTCCTTAACCTGCTGATATCCATTGCCTTATTGACTGTGAGTATCAGGTCGTCTATGTGAAAAGGTTTATTTATGTAATCGTAAGCCCCCAGTTTCATGGCCTTAACTGCCACCTTAAGGTCATCCATGGCGGTGGCCATTATTACAACGGTATCGCTGTTCAGTTCCCGTATCTTCTGAAGGAGTTCAATGCCATTAGTATCCGGGAGTTTGATATCCAGGAGGGTAACGTCCGGGTTCTCTTCCATAACAATCCTCAGCCCTTCATACCCGTTTGAGGCCAACAATACTTCATAACCCTGCTTCTTCAGGGTCTGCTCCATCAATCTCCTTGTAGACGCTTCGTCATCTATTACAACTATCCTTTCTACATGCATCTTGCCTCCATCATTACATAATTGCTTAGGCTGTCCCGGTGCCTGAGGCTTCTCTTAGGCGCCATGGAATCAATTAGGAAA
>JAENJC010000128.1 GCA_016844545.1 Deltaproteobacteria bacterium
GGGGTGTCCGTTACCTTTGTAAGGATATCCAGACCGCTCTCTCCAGGCATCATGATATCCATGAATATCAGGGAATACCTTTCCCCCTTGATCTTCTCAAGGGCCTGAATCCCGTCCTCGGCAAGCTCCACGGAGTAACCCCTCTTCTCCATGGCCTTGCGTAGGACAAACCTTATAGATTCCTCGTCATCTGCAATAAGTATGCGTTCCATAAATACCCCTTTTATCCCTCACCCCTCTAATCCAGTAATCCTGCTCATGATACCGGCAGAGTG
This sequence comes from Deltaproteobacteria bacterium, assembly GCA_016844545.1. Lineage (GTDB taxonomy): Bacteria > Desulfobacterota > JAENJC01 > JAENJC01 > JAENJC01 > JAENJC01. The sequence continues at coordinate 276 of JAENJC010000128.1, forward strand.
ACACTGACCGTTGTCCCTTCTCCCGCTTTGCTCTTTATCTTTATATGACCCTTGTGCTCCTTGAGTATCCTGTGGGATATGGCAAGGCCAAGTCCGCTTCCTTTTTCTTTGGTGGAAAAAAATGGAGTAAAGAGGCTTTCCAGTGTCTTCTGTGTCATCCCTTTTCCGTTGTCCGATATCTCAACAACGATGACCCCTTTTCTCCCCTCCCGCTCGACCATCTGATATTCCGTTCCCATCCTGGTGGAGACCATGAGCCAGCCGCCCTTGTCAACGGCCTCAATGGCGTTTTTTATGATATTCAGGAAGACTTGGGAGAGCCTTTCTTTATCGCCTTTTATCATTGGAAGGCTTGGGTCAAACTCCTTATGAACAGTTATACCCTTTATCTTTGCAACCTCTGACAGCAGAAAGATATTGTCGTCAAGGATTTTATGTATATTAATGGGTCTGAGAGATAGCTTCCTGGGGTTGGCAAAGTCCAGGAGTTCCTCGATAAGCCTGTTTACCCTTTCTGTCTCCCGAATTATTATCCCTGTATATTCTGTAAGTCTTTCGTCATTCCCCAGCTCTTCCTGGAGTAGTTGAGCCGAGCCCTTTATCCCTCCCAGCGGGTTTTTGATCTCGTGGGCAAGTCCTGCGGCCAGCGTCCCCAATGTGCCAAGCCTGTCGGAATGACGGAGGTCATCCTCAAGCGCCTTTATCCTTCTCATGTCGCGGAGGACTATAACTGTTCCGAGCACCTTCCCCTCTTCATCCAAAAGGGGAGAAGCAGTAAGGGAGACTGGGACAAGGCTCCCGTCTTTTTTTCGTATGCTAAGGTCGTTATCTGAAAAACTCTTCCCTGTTTCATAAGCCTTTTGAGCTAAGGAACCGACTTCCTGCTCACTGATGACTGATGACAGATTGTTTCCAACAGCCATCCCCTCCGAAACCCCTATCATTCCCTCAGCGCCCTGGTTAAAGGTCAGGATGATGTTATCTGGGGCAAGGACAACCACCCCATCCTCTATGCTGGCCAGGAGATTTTCGTAAAGCCTCTCTTTATTGAGCGCTGATTTCATTATCATGGGACCCGAATGCCTGGAGGAAGAAGTCATCATCGATTGACTCTAAGGTCTCAAAATACGCCTCGGTCTCATCCAGGAGGTCCTCCATGTTATCTATGTGAAAAGCGCTCTTCCTGAAATCAGCGCTGTGGGAAAGCCCCTTGGTATACCAGCTTATATGCTTCCTGAACTCCTTGACTGCCCATTTATCCCCCAGATAATCCGCCAGCATTTCAAGATGCCGCCTAATGGTTGCGTGTATCTCCTTTTCTGACGGAGGTTTCTCTAAAACCCCTTCTTCCAGATATTTCAGCGTCCTGCTGAATATCCAGGGGTTGCCGAGGGCTCCTCTTCCGATCATGATCCCGTCGCAAGAGGTTTCATCCAGCATCCTCTTCGCATCCTCAGGGGTCTTTATGTCTCCGTTCCCTATTACCGGAATCTTCAACGCCTTCTTAAGTTCCGCTATATGAGACCAGTCGGACATCCCGCCAAAACCCTGGGCTGTTGTCCTTGAATGCAAGGTTATTGCGTCAACGCCATACTCTTCGGCAATCCTCCCTATCTCAAGGTAATTTGTGGATTTAGAATCCCAGCCTGAACGGATCTTTACTGTAAAAGGGATTGTTACAGCCGCTCTAACAGCCTCAATTAGCGCCTTTATCTTCAGAGGGTCCCTGAGAAGGGCTGACCCTGAACCTGTGCTGACAACCTTTTTTGCAGGGCATCCCATATTGACATCAAGGGTATCTGCGCCAAACCCCTCGATTATCTTGGCTGCCTCCGCCATTATCTGAGGTTCTGAACCAAACAGCTGAATAGACAGAGGCCTTTCATAAGGGTCGCTATTCAGGAGGTCCCTTGTCTTCTTGCCACCCCTGACCAGGGCAATGGCGCTGACCATCTCGGAAACAACAAGCCCGCACCCTTCATCCTTAACGATCAGCCGGTAAGGGAGGTTTGTGATTCCGGCCATTGGGGCAAGGATCAGTTTATTTTCGATTTTTACTTTACCTATTTGCAGCATTGTCTTTATCCCTTAACCTTCCACGTCGTTCCTTTTGGCCCATCCTCAAGGATAATTCCCTTTTCAAGGAGTGTGTTCCTTATCTCATCCGCCCTCTTAAACTCCTTTGAGATCTTTGCTCCAGCCCTTTCTTCAATCAATCTGCTGATCTCATCCCCGGATATGCCAAGGGCTGCCTTTGCTTCCGCTGTCTTAAAGAACTCTTCGGGAGTTGCTGCAAACAGGCCGAAGAGCCTGTTCCCAAGACCGGCAACTATATTCCTTCCGTAAGACATTATGGAATAACTTCCCTCGTCGCAAAGGCGGTTAATCAGTTTCAGCGCGTCGAACATGTATCCAATGGCCTGGGCTGTGTTAAAGTCATCGTCCATGGCCTCCTCTATCTTCCCGGATAGTCCCTTGAAGATTTCAAAGGCCGCTTTTTCAGATTCTGTTGTAGGGGAAGGCTTCAAATCTCCACCTGAATTTACCGTTATCTCATCCACCCTCTTGAAAGTCGAATAGAACTTGGAAAGCCCTGTCTTAGCATCGTTCAGTGCAGTATCTGAGTAGTCTATAGGGTTCCTGTAATGGGTTGTAAGTAAAAAGAAGCGGAGGACCTCAGAATGATATACCTTCAAGACCTCCTTGATGGTGAAGAAGTTCCCAAGGGACTTTGCCATCTTCTCATGGTTTATGGTCACAAAGCCGTTATGGAGCCAGTATCTGGCGAAGGTCTTGCCTGTTGCAGCCTCGCTTTGTGCTATCTCGTTCTCATGATGCGGGAATATAAGGTCCTTCCCGCCGCCGTGGATATCAAAGGTCTGCCCAAGGTTTTTCATGGTCATGGCAGAGCACTCTATGTGCCAGCCTGGGCGGCCATTCCCCCATGGGGATTCCCACCAGGGTTCACCTGGCTTTGATGATTTCCAGAGGGCGAAGTCCAGGGGGTCATTTTTCCTCTCGTCAACCTCAACCCTGGCCCCTGAGATAAGCTCATCCATGTTCCTTTTGGAAAGCCTTCCGTATGAGGCAAACTTTCTGACTGCAAAATAGACGTCACCTTCCACAGCATAGGCAAAACCCTTGTCTATTAGCGTCTGGATCAGCTTGTGCATATTCGGGATATACTCTGTGGCCTTCGGCTCAATGGATGGCGGAAGGTTTCCCAGGGCACTCATGTCCTCCCAGAACTCCTTCGTGTACCTTTCGGCGATCTCAGACCATAAAACCTTCTCTTCATTGGCCTTCTTTATTATCTTGTCGTCAATGTCCGTGATGTTCCTGACGTATGTGACATCAAAACCGCTGTAACAGAGATACCTGGCTATCACATCAAAGACAGTTGTAGCCCTGGCATGCCCTATGTGGCAGACATCGTAAACAGTCGGTCCGCAGGCATACATCCCGACCTTTCCATCTTCAAGGGGCTTGAAGAGCTCCTTTTCACCGGACATGGTGTTATAAACGCGAAGCGGCATAAATTATTATTCCCTCCTGAAAGCAGCCTTATCCAGCCGCTTGAGAATCTCTTCCTTTCCCAGCAGCATTAATATCTTTTCCATCTCCGGCCCTTTTGTCCTTCCAGTAAGGGCGGCCCTGAGGGGCATGAAAAGTGCCTTTCCTTTTACATCAAGCGTTGTCTTTACTTTTTCAGATGCTGCCCTATAAGCCTCCGGTGTTATGGATGCCTCTTTCTCAAACTCTTCCATGAAGGCCTTTATTACAGCGCCCGACTCAGGAATCTGCAATACGGCCTTGGCCTCGGTATCATGCTGTACCTCATCGACGAAAATCTTCAGATGCCCGACCAGATCGGGCAGGGTTGACGCCTCTCCCTTTACCGCATCAATGGCAGCATCCATCCACTCTTCGCTCTTTCTTGAAAGGTTCACTCCCGCCTTTACCAGGTGCAGCAATAATAAGCCTCTCAGCTTTTTAGATTCATAGTTCCTTATGTAATGGGAGTTAATCCAGTTGAGCCTATCCATATCAAAGACAGCCGGTGAGTTTGATACCCTTTCCAGTGAAAACCCTTCAATCAGATCATCCATAGAAAGGATATCCTTCCCTTCTCCGTAGGAAATTCCCAGATGGGCCAGGTAGTTTATCACAGCCTCGCTTAAATAACCCCTGTCCCTGAACGACGCGCCAAGAATAAGAGGCAGGTGGGCAAATTGAGGAGGTATGAACCTCAGGGCCTCGGATATGAGTATCTGCCTCGGAGTATTGGAGAGATGATCGTCACCCCGGATAACATGCGTGACCCTCATAAGTGAGTCATCCACTATATTGGCGAAGTTGAAGGCTGCTGTCCCATCGGAGCGCCTTATGACAAAATCACCTATTTTGTCGCAGTCGAATGTGACCATCCCTTTTACCAGGTCTTCCACTTCGACAACTCCTGCCTCTACCCTGAATCGGATGGTATGTGGCTTTCCCTGGACCTCGTAACTTCTGGATATCAGAGGGACCATATTCCTGCATTTGCCGTTATAGCGCGGCGGCTCATGGTTGGCTACCTGCTGAAGGTGTACCTTTTCCAGTTCATATTCGGTGCAGAAGCATCTGTATGCCTTGCCGTCCGCCATAAGCTGGGAGATCATATGGTCGTATATATCCTGTCTCTCAGACTGTCTGTACGGCGTAAAGAGACCCCCTTTGTTCGGCCCT
>JAENJC010000129.1 GCA_016844545.1 Deltaproteobacteria bacterium
CCGGAATGACAACTTTTAAAACTCTTGCTAAAGCCTGATATCCTTGATCTTTTAATGCGTTTGCCCTGAGCCCAACCCCCTTTTTTCTTGACCGAAATCTTGAAATCCAATAGACTGTAACGATTACAATTGGAATAGGAGTATTTATACCAAGTTGCTTTCAAACATATAATTATTGTTTATACGAAAGTTTACTTGGTATTATACCCGGAGTACAATTTGGTAATATTTTGAATGCGAGAGGGTGTTAACAGATGCAGCGTCCAAGCTGGGAAGAATATTTCATGGAGATTGCATACCTGGTGGCCAAGAGGTCTACGTGTCTCAGGCGCCAGGTAGGCGCAGTGGTAGTAAAGAACAAGAACATCCTGACTACAGGGTATAACGGTGTTCCGAGGGGGATAACCCACTGTGAGGTAGCCGGGTGCATCAGGGAGAAGCTGAATGTCCCTTCAGGGGAGAGACATGAGCTGTGCAGGGGACTTCATGCGGAGCAGAATGCAATCATCCAGGCAGCCTATCACGGTACCAGTATAGCAGGCGCCGACCTTTATTGCACAAACAGGCCGTGCATAATATGCAGCAAGATGATTATCAATGCAGGGATAGAAAAGGTCTACTACCAGGACGGCTACTCTGATCCACTGGCCGAGGAGATGGTCTCCGAGTCCGGCCTTGTCCTTATAAAAATGGAGCCTAAAGCGAAATGAAATGCCCATTCTGCGGTCATCTGGAAAACAAGGTCATAGATTCGCGCCTCGCTAAAGATGGGGGGGTAATAAGGAGGAGGCGGGACTGCGATGATTGCGGCCGCCGATTTACTACATATGAAAGGATTGAAGAGATCCTTCCAATGGTCATAAAAAAGGATGGACGGCGTGAGCTCTTCGACAGGGGAAAACTCCTCGCAGGTCTGAAACGAGCCTGTGAGAAAAGACCGGTCAGTGTTGAGGATCTGGAAAGAATAGTGGACAAGGTGGAGCAGACCCTTCAGGAGTGCGGCGACAGGGAGATCCCTACCTCGAAGATTGGAGAAACGGTAATGAAGGAGCTGCATGAACTGGATGAGGTGGCATATGTGAGGTTTGCGTCTGTATACAGGCAGTTCAAGGACATAAACCAGTTTATGGATGAGCTTAAAGACATACTTGGGGAAAAGAAGGTGCTGCGCAAGGCAGTAAAATGAATCCAGATCATTTCTATATGAAGCTTGCCCTTTCTCTTGCCAGGAAAGGGATGGAAGGCGCATCACCTAACCCTATGGTAGGGGCTGTTGTTGTTAAAAATGGCAAGATCGTTGGGCAGGGATATCACAAGATGTATGGTGAGGCCCATGCAGAGGTTAATGCACTCCATGATGCCGGAAGGGCGGCGAAGGGAGGTACGCTATATCTGAACCTGGAGCCATGCTGCCATTTCGGCAAGACCCCTCCCTGTACAGATACGGTGATAAAGGCAGGGATAAAGAGGGTTGTGGCAGGGATGACAGACCCGAACCCGAAGGTCTCAGGCAAGGGTTTTGATATACTTAGAAAGGCCGGGATTGAGGTTGATACAGGGGTGCTGGAAGCAGAATGCCGGAAACTCAATGAGGGCTTTATAAAAAGGGTGACCAAAGGTAGGCCGTTCGTTATATTGAAGGTTGCTGCATCCCTTGATGGAAAGACGGCTACAAAGTACAGGGAGTCCAAATGGATAACCTCAGAGGCCTCAAGGCTGCATGTCCATAAGTTAAGGAAACAGGTTGATGCGATCATGACCGGTATTGGGACGGTGATGGCGGATGACCCTCTCCTGACACCGAGGGTAGGAAGGGTCAAAAAATTACCCCTCCGGGTGGTGGTTGACAGCTCGCTAAGGGTTCCTCCCTCTGCTAAAATTGTTGGTATAAATACCCTCTTTGTGACAACTGATCGCGCATCCGTTGAAAAGGCGGAGTTCCTGGAATCCAAGGGGTCTAAGGTCAAGATATTCAAATCAAGGAGTGATAGGGTTGACATGACCATCGTCATGCACTACCTTGGCAAAAAAGGTATAAACTCCATGATGATAGAGGCTGGCCCTGAGCTGTCTGCATCCCTTATAAGAGAGGGGCTTGTCGATAAAGTCGTATTTTTTTATGCCCCCAGGATAATAGGCGGAATTGATGCGCCAGGGATGGTTGGCGGCTCAGGCATAGATAAACTTGCAGAGGCCATACCCATAAAGGACATAGTGGTAAAGAGGTGCGGGGAAGATATAATGATAGAGGGCTATGTTCACAGGGATAGTTGAGTCAGTCGGGTACGTAAGGGAGATAAAAGGAGCTGAAAGGGGTGTTTCCCTTAGAATATTGGTTCCAGATATCTTTGATGATCTTAAGACAGGCGACAGCGTGGCAGTAGACGGTGTATGTCTTACTGCCAGGGTTGTTAATGTTGATGACTTTGTCGCCGATGTCTCGGTCGAAACGCTGGGCAGGACGACCCTTGGCAAGCTCAAAACTGGTGACAAGGTGAATATGGAGAGGGCGCTCAGGCTTTCTGACAGGCTCGGCGGCCACATTGTGTCAGGTCATATAGACGGGACAGCCAGGCTCCAGGCTAAGGCAAAAGAAGGTGAATCTGTCAAACTCTCCTTTGTCCTGGGAAAGGAGCTTTTGAGGTATCTGATTAATAAGGGTTCCATTGCTATTGATGGTATAAGCCTTACGGTGAATGAAGTGATGGACAACGGCTTTTCCGTGAACATCATCCCGCACACGGCCCAAAATACGACTATTCTTGATAAAAAGGCCGGAGACGAGGTAAATATAGAAGTTGATGTAATAGGTAAATATATAGAGAGGCTCTTGGGGAAAGGGAAGGAGAGCAGGATTGGGGAAGGGTTTCTTTTGGATCATGGATTTATGAAACGATAGGAGTTAAGATGCCGATAAAAAAGGTTAAAGAAGCGATTGAGGATATAAGGAACGGAAAGATGGTCATACTCGTGGATGATGAGGACAGGGAGAACGAGGGAGACCTGGTGATTGCTGCGGAACTTATAACCCCTGAGGCCGTTAACTTTATGGCAAAGCATGGCAGGGGACTTATCTGTCTTACATTGACCGAGGAAAAGGCAGACCACCTTCAGCTTCCCCCTATGGTGAGGGACAATACATCCCCTTTTAGCACCGCTTTTACCGTATCCATAGAGGCAAGGCGCGGTGTAACAACCGGGATATCTGCCCAGGACAGGGCAACAACCATAAGGACAGCCATAGCGGACGATGCCAGACCTGAAGACCTTGTAAGGCCAGGGCATGTATTTCCTCTCCGGGCAAGAAAAGGAGGGGTCATGGTGAGGGTAGGACAGACCGAGGGCTCCGTTGACCTGGCAAGGATTGCAGGGCTGAAGCCTGCAGGTGTGATATGTGAGATAATGAATGAAGACGGCACCATGTCAAGGCTGCCTGATCTGGAAAGGTTTTCAGAGGTTCACGGTCTGAAGATAATAACCATTGCAGACCTCGTTGAATACAGGATGCAGACAGAGAGGCTTATACACAGGGCTGCTGAAACAGTTCTCCCTACCTATTACGGCGGTGACTTCACGGCCGTTGCCTATACAAATGACGTGGATTTCCATGAGCACCTGGCTCTGGTTAAGGGAGAGTGGGAGGCGGACGAGCCTATCCTTGTCAGAGTGCATTCGGAGTGCCTTACAGGGGATGTATTCGGCTCAGGCAGATGTGACTGTGGGGAGCAGCTCCACAGCGCCATGAAGATGATAGATGAGGCCAGCAAGGGGGTTATCCTTTATATGCATCAGGAGGGGAGGGGGATTGGCCTTGCAAACAAGCTTAAGGCCTACGCGCTTCAGGACCAGGGGAAGGATACGGTTGAGGCCAACCTGGAGCTTGGGTTCAAGGCAGACCTGAGGGATTACGGGATCGGGGCACAGATATTGGCAGACCTCGGCGTACGAAAGATAAGGCTTTTAACCAACAATCCCAAAAAAGTCAAGGGGCTGGAGGGTTATGGCCTGAGCATAGTCGAGAGGGTGCCGATTGAAACAGTTCCCCGTGATACCAACATAGAGTACCTGAGGACCAAGAAAAAGAAGATGGGACATCTCCTTAGTGTGGAATAAATTAGCGTAATTTGTATAGGATATTTTTCTTTATTAATTCGTAACTATATGGAACCATGAGAGAGTGGTTGTTTGAATAGGTTTTTGCTTGACAATATTTTACAAATAGGTCTATTATCGGCAAGATTTTTTTAAAAACTAACAATAAACAGGACTCACTGTTCATCTTTTTGGCCTCAGGTGGGTTATTGGGGTATTCGCCGATTGCCCCCGGAACGGCGGGAAGTCTTTTGGGGATCATTTTATATATCCCTTTATCCTGCCTTCTGCCAGTTTATTATGCCCTTTTTTTGCTTTCGGCCTCTCTTCTCTCATTTAAGATTGCCGGTGAGGCAGAGTGGATTTTTGGGAAAAAGGATTGTC
>JAENJC010000130.1 GCA_016844545.1 Deltaproteobacteria bacterium
GCTTATTCCAAGACCAGGTAAAATTATCAGCGGAGAGGTAATCTATCAGGGGCGCGACCTGCTGAAGTTTAGCGCAGCTGAGATGCGGGAGATAAGGGGAAAGGAGATATCCATGGTATTTCAGGAACCGATGACGTCCCTGAACCCGGTATTTACCATTGGCAACCAGATAATGGAGGCAGTAGCCCTGCATCAGGGGCTTGGAAAGAGGGATGCGCTGAATAAGGCCGTTGAGATGCTTGATCTCGTAGGTATTGCAGATTCTGAAAGGAGGGTCAGGGACTATCCCAACCAGCTCTCGGGAGGGATGAGGCAGAGGGTGATGATCGCTATGGCCCTGTCATGCAACCCGGACCTTCTCATTGCCGATGAGCCGACCACTGCGCTTGATGTAACAATTCAGGCACAGATACTGGACCTTATAAAAGGGTTAAGGGAAAGGCTTGGCATGTCCGTCCTGCTGATTACCCACGACCTGGGGATAGTGGCAGAGACTGCTGATACAGTGGCAGTTATGTATGCGGGTGAAGTGGTTGAGTTTTCCGGTGTAAAGGAGCTATTCAAAAAACCTTCCCACCAGAAGACTGCCGGTTCAGGGAAAGGTGTTTTAAGGCAGAGGGATGTCGTGAGGGGCATCCAGGGCTGACAGAGGTGGAGGAAGGGCATTTTGTTAGATGTTTTAAATCTATAGATATTACCACAGAGACGCGGAGAAAGCTGGTGTAGGTGGTTCCCTCTGCACACGTCGGTGAAATAGGATTGTGTTTAGCATGAATCTATTAGAAATAAAAAATCTGAAGAAGTCCTTTCCTGTCAACGGCTCGTTTTTCTCTAAAGATGTCGGATCGGTTAAGGCGGTGAACGATGTTTCTCTCTCGATTGCAAAAGGTAAGGTCCTCGGCCTGGTCGGAGAATCCGGTTGCGGTAAATCTACCCTTGGAAGATGCATATTGAGGCTGATAGAGCCGGACAGTGGAGAGGTCTATTACGAAGGACGCGATATCCTTGGCTTGACAGGGCGGGAGATGAAAGGCAAGAGACGGGACATGCAGATCATCTTCCAGGACCCTTATGCATCTCTAAACCCTCGTATGACAGTCGGCGATGCCATTGGCGAAGGACTTGTTGTTCACAAAGTTGCGAAGGGGAAAGAGAAGAGGGAGAAGATACTTGAGTTACTTTCACTGGTCGGACTAAGGCCAGACTCCATAGACAAATACCCCCACGAGTTTTCCGGCGGACAGAGGCAGAGGATAGGTATCGCCAGGGCCCTTGCGCTGTATCCCAAATTCATTGTTGCAGACGAGCCTGTATCGGCCCTGGATGTCTCGATCCAGGCGCAGATAATAAACCTTCTTGAGAGGCTAAAAAACGAACTGGGGCTTACCTACCTTTTCATATCCCACGATCTCAGGATAGTAGAGCACCTCTGTGACAGGGTGGCGGTCATGTATCTCGGTGAGATAGTGGAGATTGCCGACACATCAGATATTTATTCCAACCCTCTCCACCCGTATACGCGGGCAGTCAAAGAGGGAGAGGGTGATCCTGACAGGAGACCTGCCTTCCCCCATGTATCCGCCAAACGGATGTCCCTTCCATCCACGCTGCATGGATGCCATGGACAGATGCAAGACGGAGGCCCCTCGGCTAAAAGAGGAATGCGGACATAGCGTCTCCTGTCATCTTTATTAGCGTCCCCATATCCGCTGAACCACAAGATTATATTCAAAGGTCGCAACCACTTTCAGCCTCTTTATGGGCATGTTTTCGGCCATGGGATTAAAAGGGGAAGCAGCTTTAATGGCCTTTTTTATCTCTTCATCGAGTATGGGGTATCTTGACGATGCTATCAGCTTTATATCGCTTACAGTTCCATCCCTTTCTATTGTAAAACTGACAAGACCCCTGCCCTGAAGGGCGGATTTCCTTGCCTCCTCCGGATACCTCCAGACCCCTTCTATCTTGAGTTTTACACCGTTAAGGTAGGAGGTATATTTTTCATCTCCACTTTCGAGGGATACAGTTTCCTCATCCTGACCGCCCTCCTCGCCCTCTCCCTTCTCCTTACCTATATTTGTCAATCGGTCAATGGAAGGAGTGAGTTCCTTAATACCCGGATAAGAGGGAGTCTTAGGCACCTCTATGGGGTGAGGGACAGGTGATACTATGGCCTCCTGTGGCACTTCCTCCACAGGCCTTTCCACTGGCTCAGGTACAGTTATACTCTTGTCTGGAACAGAAGCTTCCTTTACTGCCGATGCACCTGTTTCCCCCTTTTTAATTTTAGTCTCCGCGAGCTTAATCGCTGTAGGCGGTTTTACTGTTAGACGTTCCTCTTCTGGGATAGATAGATATTCCACCGAGATAGGGGACGGTTCTACCCTGTTAAATTGTTTGGGGGATTTAATGTAGACAAATAAGCAGATATGCAGAAGTACCGAGAGTCCAAGGCTTATTTCAAGTGACTTTGAGCTGGAATAATATCTCATAACTAATCGATAAAATTATACGCTTCAACCCAAAGCCCGTCAAGGGAAAGCAGATTATTGTTGACTCTCCCTCAGACATTTGTCAAACTAATGCATTATCAAGGAAGTGAAAAGGCCGCTGGTGGGTCTCCTGGACTTCAAATCCAGTGTCCCTGATTAATAATCAGGGAGGTGGGTTCGATTCCCATTCACTTCCGCCAAGGAAAAGGAGGGCATATGTTTGGATTGGGGATTCCAGAGCTTATTATTATCCTGGTGCTGGTGCTGGTAGTCTTCGGAGTAGGCAAGCTCCCTGAGATCGGCGGAGGTATCGGCAAGGCCATAAAAAACTTCAAAAAGGCCTCCTCCGGTGAAGACGAGATAGATGTCACTCCAAAGAATGTTGAAAATAAGAAAGGAGAAGGGGGAAAGGGGTAACCCTTTTACTTTTTCAAGAGGTCTTCAGCCGCCCCCCTTACCATTTTATGCAGGGTACCGTCTTTACTTATCTCCTTTAAATCTTGGACAAGCATAAAATTAACCAGACCCAGGGCCAACCTTGTGGGAGTGTATGGGTTCTTCACCAGTGCCCTTTTTATATAATATCTCTCAGCCCATTTTTTGTTGTTAAAAACCTCTGTTAATATCTCTTCAGAAACCGGTCTCTTGGATGCTACCTTAAGAACATCTCTTTCCGTTATCCGTGGATTGTTCAGCAGGTTCCGTATGACATAAGGGTCGGGGTCGTATATCAGCCTGTCCAGGGTATCTTTTTTGAAACCTTTCGCAATGCTCCTCTTTTCTCCCAGTGTTATATGGTCCAGTTCCTGTCCCTCAACAAAATCGTATTCACTGTATCTCTTCTTCTTGGACGGAGGATTGCTAAGGAGTCTTGTGACCCTTTCGCACCCCATCTCCTTGGAAGAAAGGTATATCTCGCTCATCTTTGGATAACCTAGGAGACCGGTTATTACAGGAATCTCTATTAACGCAAAAAGGGCCTCCTGATAACCAGGGGCCCTTTCCTCTGCCTTTCGGCATATCTCATCAATGACCTGTACAATTCTACGCGGCTCAAGCCGGCTGAATTTCTCAGCGAGGATGACTGTTCTTACCCTTTTTCTCTCTGTGACTATAAGGTCAGAAACCAACCTCTTTGTCCAGGCACTGACCCTCTCGCTTTTGTCAGGCATATCGTCGGATGCTTAAGATGCTATCTGAGAACCAACTACTTCAACAGAAAACTCGGCCGTCTCCTGCGGAAGGTCAAAAAAGATTATAGTGAATGGAACCGATTTTCCTGGCGCAAGGTTTATGTTGGATAATTTGCTGCCCACCTTGTTTATCAAATCAGCCTCTAACTTGGCTCTCGGAAGGGTTGTAAGCTCTTTCGATGAGAATACGTTTCCGCAAAAAACCTCTTTCTGTATCAGCTTTTCACCCTTCTTGCTGAACAGAATACCCTTAACCTGAAAGAAGCTACGGGCCTTGTTGGTATTGTTAACAGCCATTCCGGTTATGACAAATATATTCCCTGCCTCGGCATTCTGGGTATAATATCCATTAAGCTCGGCAAGGTTGATCTGACCGCTTTCTGCTCCTTTGTAATTTGTCCAGAGGTACCAGAGTGGGACTGCTACTACGACACAGATTAAAGCAAATATAGATAGCGTCCTGATAAAAGAACGCCTTGTTTCCTTTTCACTCCCCATGGGGAGTTCTTCCTGAAAATCATCCTGGAACTCATTTTCGTCAAAACCACCCTGGACAACGTTCTCCTGGAAAGCTACGCCGGATTGAGGAAGGACTTTATTGGATACTTCCTCCGTCTTTACTGTAGGTGCCAGCACAACAGTTTCTGCTGACGCTTTAAAGGCCTCTTCGTGCGGTACCTCAAGGGAAGTATCCTCTTCCTTGAATTCGACATTTCCAAAGGCTGATTCCTCTCCCTTGAACTCAAAGTCAGAAGGAGGTCCTCCCGCCTTGGGACTGGTCTCTTCCGGCTCTGAAAAGCTGACATCGCCATAGGCCATTCCGCTAAATTCAGGGACCACCCCTTTTCCTTCCACTCCAGTTGCCGACTCCTCAGGTATTTCTCCGAAGGAGAAGTCTGGGGGTACATCTTTTGCGATCTCCTCACCAAATCCTCCTCCGATCTTAAAAGAGGTCTCCTCTTTTTCTTCCTCTTCAGGTGGAGGACCAAATGAAATATCAACCTCCTCTTTTTCAAAGGATACCTCAGGCTGGGCCGGGGGTGGAGGGGGGGAGGGTTCTTCTTTTGTAACTACAAAAACCTCCTTGCACTTGGCGCATCGGACCTTGGTGCCTTCATCCTTCACCTTTGAATCGTCAATTTTAAATTTTGTCAGGCATTTTGGGCATTGGATTATCATAGCGTCACCTTTCTACAATATTTGCTTTGAAACAACTTAAACGAATTAAAACAATAAATCAAGTTAGATTTATACCAAGTTGCTTTCAGACAGCAACTTATCAGGTCAATGAAAGCTCACTTGGCGCATTCACTGTAAGACTATCCTTTTATGAGTTCTGCCCTTAAGATAAACCATCAATATCGATAGCGCCGCAGGAGTCACTCCTGAAATCCTTGACGCCTGACCAATAGAAAGAGGTCTTATCTTATAGAGCTTGTCCCGCACCTCTCTTGATATACTGGGGACCTCAGAATAATCCACGTCATCCGGTATCCTCATCTTTTCCATCTTCCTGAACCTCTCAACCTGCACCATCTGCCGGTTTATGTAGCCCTGATATTTTATTTGTATCTCCACCTGCTCTGCGACCGCGCTTTTTACATAGTGAGGAGCCATTTTCAGTAAATTCCTATATGTAATTTCAGGTCTCTTTAAAAGATCTTCCATAGTTATGGGCTCCACAAGGTGCACAGACCCCAATGACCCTAATTTACTGTTCACCTCAGCCGTGGGGTATACCCTGACCACTTTCAGGCGCTTCATCTCGGCCTCTATCTCTTCCTTTTTCTCTGTAAAAGCCCTGAAATCATCCTCAGAGATAAGACCTACGCTATAACCCTTCTCTCTCAGCCTCATATCTGCATTATCCTCTCTGAGGTGCAGCCGGTATTCGGCCCTTGATGTGAACATCCTGTATGGCTCATTTGTCCCCTTTGTAACAAGGTCATCAATCATCACCCCTATGTATCCTTCGGAACGGTCAATTATCAATGGCTCCTCACCTTTGACTAAGAGAGCAGCGTTTATCCCTGCCATGAGTCCCTGGGCCGCCGCCTCCTCGTAGCCGTTTACCAGTTTTGTCTCAAGGGAGGGCTTAAGCTGCGTAGGTGGGGCAAAGTCATACTCTATGGCATAGCCGGGCCTCATTATCTCTGCCTTTTCAAGGCCTATGATAGACCTTACCATCTTTAACTGAATATCGTATGGGAGGGATGTGGAAAGACCGTTGGGGTAAATCTCCTGGGTTGCATACCCCTCAGGCTCCAGAAATATCTGATGCCTTATCTTGTCTGGAAACCTCACTATCTTGTCCTCAATGGAGGGACAATAACGGGGGCCGACCCCCTGAATAACACCTGAGTAAAGGGGTGAACGATCCAGTCCGTTTCTGATGATGTTGTGAGTCTCCTCGCTGGTATACGTCATGTAGCATGGGACCTGCCTCTGGGTTATCTCCTTTGTTGAAAATGAGAAAGGAGCAGGGGGATCATCCCCATGCTGGGGTATAAGGGTTGAGAAATCTATGGTCTTTGCGTCAAGGCGAGGACATGTCCCTGTCTTGAGCCTTCCTATCTCAAACCCTAAGTTCCTAAGGCTATCAGACAGCTTCTCTGAAGGGAGGTCTCCTGAGCGGCCACC
Organism: Deltaproteobacteria bacterium; assembly: GCA_016844545.1. Taxonomy (GTDB): domain Bacteria; phylum Desulfobacterota; class JAENJC01; order JAENJC01; family JAENJC01; genus JAENJC01. The sequence goes on from JAENJC010000130.1 coordinate 6,326, forward strand.
AGCGTAATTCACAAGCCCAACATGTATCAGCCCCTTCATGAAGGTCCCGGAGGTTATTACAACGCTCTTTCCGAGATATTCAACCCCTATATTGCTCCTTACTCCAACAACCTGTCCGCCCTCCACAAGGATCTCATCCACAATCCCCTGCTTCACGTCTAAGTTCTGCTGGGACTCCATGACGGATTTCATCCTGTTTTTATAAAGGGTCCTGTCGGCCTGGGCACGGCTCCCGCGAACAGCCGGGCCTTTGCTGGCGTTGAGCACCCGGAATTGGATACCAGTTGCATCTGTATTCTTTGCCATCTCCCCACCAATGGCATCAATCTCCTTTACCAGATGTCCCTTTGCAAGCCCGCCAATGGCCGGGTTGCAGGACATGAGCCCAATGGTGTCGAGATTTATGGTGAGGCACAGGGTAGAAAGCCCAATCCTTGCGGCTGC
>JAENJC010000131.1 GCA_016844545.1 Deltaproteobacteria bacterium
CATCTGTCAGCGCCCGCCTGTAAATATCCGGGAACTCTCCAGTCTTTCTAAGCTCATTAGCAATAAATAAAAGGATATATTTCCTGTAATAAGGTTCTTCAATGACAGCAGTAGCATCAATAGCGAGCGAGACGGCTTCCATGTATAAATCGAGGAAGGCCCCCTCTTTCGGAAGCTCACTGGCGACCCCTAGAAGTGTAAATCTTCTGTAAAAAGAATAATCGCTGGTCTTTGGCAGCTGCCTGGCTATGAAATCAAGAGATGGTTTTTCATAGCGGGGTTTATCCGGGAGGTTAAGGGCCAGCCTCCATGCATGGAGGCGGAGATTCGCAAACCCTTCTGTCTTTGGGAGCTCATGGGCAATCCTGAGGAGCTCATTTATCCGATATTGGCCTTCCTTGACGGCATCGGCCGCTATGATCACTGCCTCCATAGCCTTTAAATATAATTTCTCGAAGGGATCAGTCCGGGGGATCTCTTTTACGAAATCAAGGAGTGCACTCTTGTGTGCTGATGGGTCGTCAATCCTGTTTATCAGATCCAGACCCTGCTCAAATAAATCGATATATTCGGTTTTCTTGGGGATGTCCCTAAAAATACTAATAAGAGATGATCTGAAGGCTGGCTGGTCTGAGGAATCTCTTATGGCATTAAGGGTCTGCCTTATTCGCTCTATATTTATCATCTTTCTTTCAGTGCAAAATATCTATTCTGCTGAAACCTGTCTCCTTTATCATGCCGTCACTTCCTATAATGACCTCAACCTTCCCCGGCATATAGAAGTCAACGAGTCCATAGCGGTCAGTCAAGAAATGGAACCTCTGGTTCGTTGAGCCCCTTGCCAGGAGGCTCTTCTCTTTTTTTTCATCTTCATAAGCTCCGTCTATCAGTACATCGATATATGGGAGAGACCGGTATAGAGCCGGCATCCCCAATATCTCTTCATAAGTGAAACCGGTATACGCAATGGTATTAAGATTATAAATTTCCCTGGCTGTCTTCAGCAGGCAGATGAGACCGTCCGGCTGCAGAAACGGTTCGCCTCCGCTTACGGTAATCCCCTCTACTCCAGTTGAATAGAACCTGCTGAATATATCTTCAACACTCAATGACTCACGGATTTCTAATGGGTGGGTATCTGGATTGAAGCAATCAGGACATCCCCTGGTACACCCCTGAAAAAATATGACCATCCTTGAACCCGGGCCGTTTACCCTGGATGACGGCAGCACGGCATGTATGTTCAAAGGTGATTTACTAATCACTACGGCTCACCGATCTGTCTCTATCTTTATTCGAACTGCTGTGTCAAATTCATCTTTTTCGATAAAGGTTTCGACCTTTCCAAGTACCTTTGACAGATGCTGTGCCACTTCCTTGCAGTCTGTGAATACAGTTGAATCTATCTCAACCTTTCCGTCAGGGGTTATCCTTACTCTGATCTCACGATCCATGAAACATCTCCTGCGCCTTTTTACCCTTTTAAGACTATCCTGATCTCCCCGGAAGTCTCAGTCTCCTTGGCGATCTCAAAGTCCAGGGGAAGATTGTCTTTAATAGACTCGTATGCATACAGCTGTTTCAGCCTGTTTGAAAAGCCCTGAACAACACGATTATCGCCGGCCAATTCGAAACTGTTACCGGATTTTTCCCTGACAATATTTATTACGTCACCGCCCCGGTCAATCTCTATTGTCTCCTTCCTTTCATTCACAAGAAAATTTGTGACCTCTCCCCTCTCCTTCAATTCTTCAAGGGCGCAGATGATATATTTCTTATTCGACAGTTCGGTCTTTATGACTGTATAAAAAGACATGCCATGCCTCAGTTTAATGGATTTTGATTAAAAAACCCGGCCAGGGTGTCCCCGTTCATCAATATATCCTTGGACAGCCTGTCAACCAGGCGCACCAGAACATCCCTGTTTTTCGAGATAATCGTTGCAGTTGCTTCCTTTGAGTTATCAAGTATCTTCTGGATATCGTCAAGGATATCGCTTCCAGAGGTAAGGGCATAGTCCTGAAGCACCATCAGGCTCTTGTTCTTCATTATCTCGCCAAACCCGTATTCAACAACCATCTTTCTCGCTATAGCAGTAGCCTGCATAAGGTCCTGGGAGGCGCCCAGCGTCTTGGAGTCACTTCCGTTTAACTCATCCTCTGTTACCATACCACCCAGTATAACGCCTATCTCCTTTTCGAGGTCCTTCTTTGTAAAGGTCGTCCTTATGGTTTCATCGAACGGCACAAACGAGCTGTAGTTTTTATAGTTGTCAACACTGATAAATGTCGGCGTCCTGGCAAAATGGTGCCACATCATAATGGAGTGACCGGCCTCGTGCAGTGCTATATTCCTCTTTTCAGCATCAGTCAACATCTCAGCCCTCTGAACAAACAGCGAGCGGGATGCAGGCCTAGCCCTCTGGTGGCTCCATCTCCTCAGCTCCTCTATCTCCTCCTTCTTCAAGACAGAAAGAGGGGTAATGGTCCTTATGGAGGTCAGGAGGGCCTCCTGTGTCAGATCCAGGGAAAGGAGACCGTCTATCAGGTCCTCCATCTCCTTTGAACTCTGCCCCCCATGTATCTTATTGAAGGTGGCCACAATGGCATCTTTTACAGCCTGCTCGATCTCGGCTCCGGTAAAACCCTGGCTGTTCTGTGCCAGCTCTCTCATCTTCAACCTGTTTATGTTCCCAATCCTCTTTTCAAGGTGGATCCTGAATATCTCCTCCCTCTCCTCGATACTCGGAAGATCAACAAAGAAGACCTCATCGTACCTACCTTTCCTCCACAACTCAGGCGGAAGGTTCTTTGGTTCATTGGCAGTAGAGATGACGAAGACAGGGTCCTCCTTCTCCTGAAGCCAGGTAATAAAGGTCCCGAAGACCCTCATCTGGGTCCCGGAGTCTCCCTGATAACCGCCTATTCCACCGAAGGCCTTGTCAATTTCATCGATCCAGAGAATGCATGGGCTCACCGCTTCTGCAAGCTGGATGCACCTTCTTATATTCTTTTCCGATTCTCCGACAGTAGATCCGAAGAGCCTTCCCACATCCATCCTCAGAAGTGGAAGGTTCCATATCCCTGCCAACGCCTTGCAGCAAAGGGATTTCCCTGACCCCGGAACGCCGATGAGAAGGAGCCCTTTGGGAATATCCAGCCCGAGGGTCTCAATCTTATCCCTGCTCAGACGGAATACGTGCTCCCTCTCCACAAACCACTTCTTTATCTCAGTCAGACCGCCAATATGTTCAATAGCCTCCTTATGAGGATAATAGTCCAGTATCTTCTGTTTTTTGATAATCTGCTGCTTTTCGTCCTGTATAGAGGAGATGCATGCCTCATTAAGCACGCCTTTATTCATGCTTATGGCCTTCCTTAAGACACGCTTTATGTTGTCCATGGAAAGCCCCTGAAGGGACTTGTACAGTATAGACCTTGTGGAGGCATGCCATTTCTCAGGGATCATGTGGCCGTAAGTATTAGATACCATCTCGGCTATCTCATCATAGTCCGGGAGGGAAAGCTCCAATACAATTATATCTTCCTCAAGCTCAGGCGGGATTTCACTTAGTGTAGGGGAGAGAATGCAGATCGTGTTAACAGACCGCTGTTCATCAATTATTGCGGGGAGGTCTCTGAATTTCCTCAAAAACTCATGAGACGTGAAATATCCAGCTATGTCTTTGAGCAAAAATATATTGTTGCTGTCGCCTTTTGATATCTTCTCTTCTATAGTGGAAAGTACCTTCTCCCTTCCAAGCTGTTCCCTTTTCTTCTTCTCCCCGCCGTAAAGTCCACGGGAGACAGACCAGGACCAGAAGGTGAATTTCATGGACTCAGAGAGGTTCTCAAGTATCCTTTCTACCCTTCGCTCCTCAAAGGACACAAGCCATAATATAGGGTACTTGGCCTCGATATGGATCTTTATCTCGTTCTCAAAGTCTTTAGTTTTCATAGTGTTAAATTATACCCTACAGAATGACATTTTAATATCAAAAAGAGGCTTCCCGGAGGAATTCCCTGAAAGACCTTAAACCGGTATGTTGATGTAGAAAACAAGGAGCCAGATGGTAATAAGGGTCCCACCCATCCAGCTGACGTATTTCAAAAAACGCTTATGCCTCCTGACTATCCAGAGTTTGACCAGAAAGACCGCCAGGCCGGTGAGGGGCAAAAGTACTGCTGCTATATTAATCATACTGCTTGAAATTGCTATAAGGGTTAATAAGATGAAGAGAATTATTGTCAGGTATCCATTTGCGCGGTGTATCATCCCCTCAACTGATGCGCTAGTAGCCCTGACCAGCTGGAGGCCGCTTATAAAACTTGTTGCGGCAAGGACAATCCCGACACTCGCCAGTATTATGGAAACATTTGTAAATATAAACATCTTGGTTCTTTCTCATTTCAAGTGGGTAAAATATCCACGGCCAAAAGTAGGCGCTT
>JAENJC010000132.1 GCA_016844545.1 Deltaproteobacteria bacterium
TAGACGTGGTATTACCACTCCAGGGGATTGCAGACGGGATAGTGGCAATGTGCAAAGATTCTTAGGGACTCAGAAGTTACCAATATCCCGTAATCACATGCCACACAAGCTTGTCATTCCCGCGTGCTTTTGGCGGGAATCCAGGTTTTAATGCTGGATGCCCGATAGAATCATTCGGGCATGACAGTAAAAATAAGCGCTATATTAACAAGTTCTGTATCCATAAGGACAGTTATGATTCAGGAGATAACACTTCACGGAAGGGTTGAAGACAGTATAGAGTTTTACGCCACTATTGCTGGTCGGGGATTGCTTTACAGCTACTTCTATGAACCCTTAGAAGGCTCTTCAGACAGATTTTTCTTCGGAGGAAGGGAGTTTGTTATTGATAAGGAGGGGATAAGGCACAAAGGTAACGGCGGCAGTGTTTGCGAATATATGTTCGGCGTTGAGCAGCCATTGAAAGACATGGTAAGAAGGGACGTATTGAACAGGCTTGCCATGTACGGAGCGCTGTTTGATAACGAAACCGGAAAGGTTGTATTCACCGACAAGACAGACGGGTATTACGAGTATGACAGGGTTTTTCTGGAGGGGAATGCCGTAAGCAACTACTACTTCTTCATAGACGTTGACCTGCCGGGAGATATAGGCTCACAACAGGAGCAGATACTAAAGCTTGTCGGCAAGACCCTCAAATACTCCCCTGCAGTAGGGAAGGGTGACGATGTTTCTCTTATGGCGGAATTGACCGCAGACTTAGACGGCTATAACCCTGTCATATTTATCTTTCGGCTTGTAAACCGCTACCACAAGAGGTACTACGACCTTTTCAGAGACCTTTATGCTGAGAAGAAGGAGATATCGCCGGAAGGTGAGAAGGTGCTATCTTCTCTTGTTGGAGAGTTCAATATAGATCAGTATCAGCAGGAGAGGATAAAGATTGATGTCATATACAACCATCCAGAGAATAGACGCGTTCTGGATGAGTACAAAGATATCCTCATCTCCCTGGAAAAAATGGTGGAGATAGACCATTCCTATATAACCTCTCTAAACAGGCTAAGATCTCTGGCCATGAAGAACAATATCCCTCTTTCTCTATTTGATCTCCTGGATGAGCTTCTGCTTAAAGACAAGAAACTTCTCCATGCTGAGGAACCTGACTATATCAAGCACAGCAGGGTATTACTGGACGGGCTGTTCATAATAGAAGGTGGGTTTGGAGCAATCCTTAGCAAGCAGGACCTTGTAAAACTCCTCTTTGACAAGAAGGATTCCCTGGAAAACAGGGATCTGGCGTTTGACAGTCTTTTGCTGGAGATAGGAAAGGCCTGTGACGACAGCTTCCAGAAGGGCGATTCGAGGGCCATGGAAAGGTTCAGTGAACTCATCACGTATTTCGACAGATTTGATACTACATCATCCATGATCAGCAGAATGGCCTTTATGGATGAAGATATGCCGGTAGAAAAACTGAGGAGTATCCTTGGAAATAAAAGGGCCATTGAGGAGATACAGGAAGGTCTCTTCGAGTCCCTTTTTATCTCTGATCTCCTTAAAAACAAGTATATTTCATCATCAGGCAGGAGGAAGGTCGTTGTCCTGAGCAAGGGGCTTGATGACGTCGAGAAGGGGTACAGGTCCCTGAACGAAATTGTCAGCAACATATCCCTTATTAATGAAGAGGACAGGACATTCCATCTGCTCTATAACACCGCAAGGGACAAGCTGAAAAAGATACCGGGCGCCATGGAAGGGAAGGGAGATTATGACAAGCTTCTAAAGGAGGAGCTGAAAGCTCTTCTGCATGAAGGCCCGGTAAAAAGGATACCAAGGGAGATAATGAAGAGGGTCTTCATAGCGCTTAAGATGGAGATATTCTATGTCAATGATATCCTTCCAAAGATAATGGATACCTTTGACATGAAGCCGAGGGAGGATTTCCTTCATAACAGCGGGTTTGACAGGTTCTACGTAGAGGATATAGAGAGGCAGTATATGGAGAGGTATGATGTCCCCCCGGAGCTTGCAAAGAGCTTCCGGGAGCTGGTTGAACAGGGGTAGCAGACCACCTTCCTTGATAAACTAAAAAATCGTGATAGTTTTGTTGTCTCGCCTTCCTTGACAAACTTAAAATCCGTGGTAAATTATGTCATCTTCTGACTATGCATAAGGATAGTTTTTTAAACTCACTCACTCAGAAAAGCCACTCCTTATTCATAATCCTGAAAAAAGCATTTGGACGCAGATTTGCGCAGATTAAATCTGATAAATCAAATAGTTACAGGCAAATACTTAGTCACCTTTTGGGTGAACTGTCCTTTAGGTTTTGAGGCCTGATTTATCTGTATCTATCAGCGTTCATCAGCGTCCAACTGCCGGATTTAGGTTAATCAATGCAACAGCAAAGCTAAAAGGAATACGAATTTTTCTCTGGAGATGCCGGCTTTCTTTAGGATGCCGTGAAGAGTCCCTTTTTTAAGGGATTTATTGGAGTGAACAGGTATGGGGATGGTTATGAGGTATGTTCTCAAGGCCGACCACCTCGATGTATCCGGCAGCCGCGTCTTTAAGCATATAAATAGCCTCTTCGACCGTTTCTCCTTCGGTAGTTATATCGAGTTCAGGGCAATAGACAACATAACCGCCTTCTTCGGCGGGTGTGAGTTCGGCAGAGATTTTAATCGTTCTCATGGCAAGACCTCCTATGAAGATAAGATAGCATTTTGGTTAAGGAAGTCAAGAGGTTCAATGGATTCCTGCTTACGCAGGAATGAAAAAAAGGTAGCTGTACCCTTTACGGTTGCTAATTTGTTGGTGCAGGTATAATGTAGGGGCGAGTTTCAGACCCACCCCTACACGGAGGTCTTATGTCTTTTAAGATACGTAGAAAGCTGATGGGTGCATTTATTATGATGCTGATACCCCTTGCCGTCCTTATCGGGATCAATCGCTACAACCAAAGGGTGATCCATCTGGCCACACACAAGGTGGAGGATATACACAAGGAGATATCGAGCCTCTCCGATCTTCAGATTGCCCTCAACATGCTCATCATGCCTCCAAACGACTACCTGATAACAGGAGATATCAGTGAGAGGGTGGAGTTCAACCACATAATAACTGAGATTGAAGTACACCTGCTCAACATTTCCACTACCATGAGGTGCAATAAATGCCATGAGATCACCGATGAGATGGTAAAGAAGCTGTACAGGGTCGAGTCCGAGAGTTTCTGGTCAGAAGAGATGGCCTCTGTTAAGGAAATAATGGATGGACTTCAGATTGTAAAGGAGAAGGGGGAAAAGATATTTAAAATAGAAAAGCCTGTGGGGTCAACGGAAGGAGCCATGCTGATGAAGGAGATGGATGCAATGGCCCGCAACTTGATAAAGGAAGATATCCTCAAGCACAAGAAGAAGGACGAGAAGGAGCTGATTTCGGCGATCAAGGAATCAGAGAGGTTATGGAGGATGTCATGGTTTATGATGATTGGTGGATTTGCCCTTTCTGTTTCTATGGGCCTATTCTTCGCCTTCTTCTATTCAGGGTTCTTTGTGAGGCCGATAAAGAAGCTCCATCACGGTGCGGATGCCATTGCAGGTGGGGATTTTAAGAGCAGGGTTGATGTTAAGACAGGGGATGAGCTTGAGCAGCTTGCCAACGGAATGAACGAGATGGCTGCTCAACTTGATGCATTATACTCGAACCTTAATGTGATGGTGGAAGAGAAGACGAAGGAACTTAAGGAGAGTGAGGAGAGGTTTAGGGTCATTGCAGAGACGGCAGCAGATGCCATAATCACCATGAAACGGCCGGGAATAGTTACGCTATGGAATAAGAGCGCAGAGAGGATATTTGGATATACGGCTGACGAGGTCATGGGGAAGTATCTGCACGATATGATTGTCTCGGAGAGATACAGGGAGAAGGAACGAGAGGGGCTTAAGAGCTTCTTTGAGACGGGGACAGGGCCAGTTGTGGGTAAGACGATAGAGGTCTTTGCCCTGCGAAAGGACGGGAGCGAGTTCCCTGTAGAGCTTTCCATCTCTGCCATGAGGATTAGGGACGAGTGGCAGGCGGCGGCCATCGTCCGCGACATCACCGAGCGCAAAGCGGCGGAGGAGGAACTGCGGTTAAGGGCGCAGCTTTTGGACAGCGTCTCCGACACGATCTTCGTGCTTGATTTCAATGGGAACTTCATTTACCTGAATGAAGCTGCCTGGAAGACGCGCGGCTACACGCGGGACGAGATGATGGGAATTAATCTGCATGTGCTTGATACGCCGAAGTATGAAAAGCTAATTGAGTCCAGGATGAGAGATCTGATGGAAAAGGGCCGGTGCATGTTCGAATCCGAGCAACGCCGCAAGGACGGCTCCATCATGCCGGTCGAAATCAATGCCTGCGTCATCGAATTGGGCGGGCGTAAACTG
>JAENJC010000001.1 GCA_016844545.1 Deltaproteobacteria bacterium
CTTGAGCTTATACTATGAAGATACGTGATGTCATAAAAATGATTGAATCGGATGGCTGGTATCTGGTTGTTACAAAAGGCAGTCATAGGCAATATAAACATCTTGTAAAACCAGGAAGGGTAACAATTGCCGGGCATCCAAGTGATGAATTGGCGCCGGGGACATTAAATAGTGTTCTGAAACAGGCAGGACTAAAGGAGGTAAACTAATATGCATCGTTTTCTTGTAGTAATTGAAAAAGCAAACGGCAACTATTCTGCATATTCGCCGGATTTGCCTGGGTGTGTGGCGACGGGAGCTACGCGTGAAGATGTGGAAAAGAATATTCACGAGGCTATTGAGCTTCATGTGCATGGGCTTCAGGAGGACAATCAAGAAATCCCGGAGTCTCATTCGTTTGCGGAATATGTGGCTGTCCTATAGCCAAGGGTGGGCTGCGTCTCCAAAACCATGAATTCGTGGAGTTCTTTGGTGGAATCTATTCTGCGGAGAGAATACAATGATTAAAGAAACCATTGCAAAGGTTGTAGAAAAAAAGAACCTTACAGAAGATGAGATGGTCTCGGTCATGCGGGAGATCATGGAGGGTGAGGCGACACCGGCCCAGATAGCATCGATCATCACTGCCCTGAGGATGAAGGGCGAGACTGTGGATGAGATTACAGGGGCTGCAAGGGTAATGAGAGAGAAGGCGCTGAAGGTAAAGACAAAGGCCTCTGTAGTAGTTGATACATGCGGGACAGGAGGGGATGAGTCTTTTACATTTAATATCTCTACTGCGGCGGCCTTTGTGGCTGCCGGCGCAGGGCTGACTGTTGCAAAACACGGGAACAGGTCTGTATCAAGCAAGTCCGGTAGCGCCGATGTCCTGAAATCTCTTGGAGTAAACATTGAAGCCGAGGTTGAGCGGGTCGAAGAGTGTCTTGATAACATAGGTATAGGGTTTCTCTTTGCGCCTCTTATGCACGGTGCGATGAAATATGCCGCCCCTGTGAGAAGGGAAATAGGGATAAGGACTATCTTCAATATACTTGGGCCCCTTACAAACCCGGCAGGGGCACAGTATCAGGTGCTGGGTGTTTACAGGAGCGAGCTTACTGAGGTACTGGCCAATGTCCTGAAAAACCTGGGTTCCGCCAGGGCATTCGTGGTTAGTGGAAACGACGGCTTGGATGAGATGACCCTGACAACCGAGACAAAGGTTTCTGAATTGAAGAACGGGACCGTGAATACATATTTTATTAAACCTGAAGAGTTTGGAATGAAGTCATGTAAGCTATTTGAGTTGCAAGGCGGCGAACCTGATGACAACGCAAGGATAATCCGTCAGATATTGAAAGGCGATAAGGGGCCAAAGAGGGACGTGGTGGTGCTGAATGCAGCTGCGGCGATAGCCGCTTCAGGCAAGGCAAAGGACATAAAAGAAGGCATCAAACTTGCAGAAGAGGCCATTGACAGTGGGAAGGCGCTGGAGAAGCTGGAAAAATTGATTGAAATAACGAGTAAGAAATGATCCTTGATGAAATAATACGTTATAAAAGAAAGGAATTAGAGGTCAGGAAGGCAGATATCCCCCTGAATATCTTAACAACAGCCATTTGGTCTCTACCTCTGCCCTTGAACTTTAAAGATGCCCTCTTGCCTTCACCAGACGGCAGATCTAGGATAATTGCGGAGGTAAAGAAGGCCTCCCCGTCCAAAGGTGTCATAAGAAAGGACTTCAATCACCTTGAGATTGCTGAAACATATGAGAAGAACGGGGCATCGGCCCTCTCTGTCCTCACTGACCGTAATTTCTTTCAGGGAAGCATAGATTATCTATCAGAGATAAGGCATCATGTTTCTATCCCCCTTCTGAGGAAAGACTTTGTCTTTGACGAATACCAGATATTCGAGGCGAGGGGGTATGGTGCTGATGCAGTCCTATTGATTGCTGCGGTACTGGATGAAAAAAAGTTGCATGATTTTGTAGAGCTTGCCTTTAATCTAGGAATGGCGCCTCTAGTGGAGGTTCACGACGAAGCAGAACTGGAAAGGACCTTAAAGACCAAGGCAGAACTTATTGGAATAAACAACAGGAATCTCCAGACCTTTAAGACTGATTTGAATACTACTATCAGGCTCATAGATAGAATCCCTGATGACAAGATTGTCATAAGTGAGAGCGGGATAAATACGAAGGACGATATAAACTTTCTGAAGAATGCCGGAGTTGATGCCTTTCTGATAGGTGAGGCGTTGATGAGGGAGGCAGATATAGGAAAGAAACTCAGGGAGTTTGTTTATGAGGGGACTGTCCCAGATTTACGGACGTAGCTTAGCGAAGTCGTAGAACCGGGACTGTCCCAGTTCTGGGGGTACGATGGTCAAAATAAAGATCTGCGGTATTACAAACCTTGAGGATGCCTAAAAGCATTGACTGGAATTGATATTGTTCAGCTTCATGGCGAGGAGACGCCGGAGATGTGCGAGACAATTGGGAATAAGGTTATAAAAGCGTTTTGGGTTGGTAGGGGCGGGGTTACCCCGCCCCTACATAATTACAAGGTAAGCGCCTATCTCCTTGATACGCACCGTGAGGGTCTTCCAGGAGGAACCGGAGAGACCTTCGACTGGGATGTGGCAATTGAGGCAAAGAGGTATGGCAGGATTATTCTTGCGGGGGGGCTCACGCCTGAGAATGTTTCTGAGGCAGTTAGGAAGGTGAGGCCTTATGCCGTTGACGTGGCAAGCGGAGTGGAAGAAAGACCCGGTAAAAAGAATATAAAGAGGGTGAAGGAGTTTATAGAAAGGGCCAAGGAAGTCTATTCAGTTCAGAATTATTGCCCTGGCCTCCCCGACGGTAAAAAGAGAGCCTGAAATAATTATCAAATCACTGTTTCTGGCCTTTGATCTTGCATAACCTATTGCCTCCCTCAAATCCTCAAATGCAACAGAATTGCTGTTATGCTTCATTGCAACCGGTAACAACCCCGCAGCAGAAGAGGCCCTTTCATATCTCGGCCTTGAGAGTATGACTTCATGGGCCAGAGGGGCAAGTGGAGATATTATGGCGGCTATTTCCTTATCAGCCATTATCCCCATTATCAGGAACAGTCTGTCAAATTTAAGATCATCTGAGATAGCCTTGGCCAGAACCTCTGCCCCGGCAGGGTTGTGGGCGCCGTCAAGGATTATCCACGGGTCTTTAGAAACAGTCTCGAGCCTTCCTGGCCATGAAACCTTTTGAAGGGCGCTATATATTGCATCTCTGGGAATGGGAAATCCCCTGTCCCTTAGCAATTCTGCCACGGCAATAGCAAGAGATGCATTGTAAAACTGATGACTCCCTATAAGGTTGAGCCTGAGGTCATCAAAACTCTCCTTAACACCTTTATAAGAAAAGATATCTATCTCTTTCTTATGAAATGAAAAATCCGTCCCTAATTTATAGAGCGGCGCCTCTTTCTCTTTACATATATTTTCAATAACCAGTAAAGCAGAGGGCTGCTCCACTCCTGTCACAACCGGTATCCAGTCTTTTATGATCCCGGCCTTTTCATAGGCTATTGCCTCCAGGGTATCTCCAAGAAACTCCCTGTGTTCAATGGATACGTTGGTAATAACGGAAACAAGCGGCTTTATTACGTTTGTAGCATCAAGCCTACCTCCCATGCCAGTTTCCATTACCGCTATATCCACACCCTCCTCTGCAAAATAGAGGAGCGCCATTGCTGTCGTAAATTCAAAGAAAGTTATTTTACTCAGCTCTTCCCTGAACCTTGAATCTTGAATCTTTAACCTTAACTTTTCAGTAAGTTGAACTACTCGCTCCTCATCTATCTCTGTGCCGTTGATCTTTATTCTTTCGTTGAAGTTAATAAGGTGAGGAGAGGTGTAGAGGCCGACTTTGTAACCTGCTTCCTGAATTATTGATGCCACTATAACTGATGTAGAACCCTTTCCATTTGTACCAGCGATGTGGACTGTTTTTTTGGGGATATGCGGGTTGCCAAGGAGTTCTAAAAGATGGGTAATATTGGAGAGGCCGAACTTGATTCCGAATTTTTGCAGGCCAAAGAGGTAAGAGAGGGTTTCTTGGTATGACATAAGTTATTATTGTCAGATGTTAGATGTTAGATATCAGATGTTAGGTTTCTCTAACACTAAATACTAACACTAACAACTATTCCTGCGCGCATTCCGAAGGATCGCCTTTTATCTTTTCCACTGCGTGGGAGATTGCCGGGAGTATGACAGAGAGGTTTTCCCTTACTCCCTTTGGGCTGCCGGGAAGGTTTATTATCAGTGTGCGGCCCCGGAGTCCTACAACAGCCCTCGATATCATGGCCCTCGGGGTTTTCTTCAGGCTCTCAAACCTCATTACCTCCGCCATCCCAGGTATCTCCTTGTCTATGACTTCGAGGGTGGCGTCGGGGGTAACATCCCTCGGGCTTACGCCTGTCCCCCCTGTTGTAATTATGATATCAAGTCCCAATTCATCCGCATATTCAATGAGCTTGTCCTTTATGAGCAAGCCTCTTTATCTCCACCCCGCTCAGGTCTTCCCTTTCTCCCCTGGCCCCTTTGTCGCTCAAGGTAAGGATCCCTACAGTTATCATTTACTTTTCTTTCTCCTCTTCAACCTCTATGGTCAAATCATCTTCAACCGGCTTTTTCACAGCACCCTCTTCCTTCAACCACTCTTCAACCAGACGCCCTTCCTCAAACTCCTCGTTGGTCAAGGGGCCCAATCCACTCTTCTCCTTCTGATCCTCTTTCTTTGCTTCAAGTTGGGGCTCTTCAGTTTTTGGGGGGAAGAGTTCTTCCACCTTTATCGAGATATTTATGGAAAACTCCCTTTCCACATCCTTCAGCCTGAAGCGAAGGGGTATCCTGTAAAGGTTGTTAGTTATCCTCTCCGCATCACCAGCCTGCAAAGTTCCAAGCTCCCCTTCAACATCCGGGGAACTGGGGGGATGTGATACTGCCAGGTCAAATCCGGCCTCCCTGGCAGCCTCAATGCCTGCTTCAGGGGCAATGACACCGGAAGGGATCTGTTCCGGTTTCTCCCTGAGGTTCCTGAGAACCATCTTAGCCACAGCAGAAAGGGTCTCCATAACCCCCTTCCCTTCCAGAGCAACGGCCTCAAAGAACGGGGCATTATACTTATTCAGCTTTTTATACATCTCCTCCAAAGGGACAGCATTTGAGAGATCTCTCTTGTTGAACTGGATCACATGGGGCATCCTCTCCAGCGTCTTGCCGTATACATTCAGGTTCTCCTCAAGATTCTTGAGGCTCTCGATGTTGGCATCCATCATCTGTCTCTGAGAATCGGCAACAAATACCACACCGTCAGTCCCCTTTAGCACCATCTTTCGTGTAGCATTATAAAATACCTGCCCAGGAACGGTATATAAGTGAAACCTCGTCTTAAAACCCTTAACCTCACCAAGGTCTATTGGCATAAAGTCGAAGAACAAGGTTCTGTCAGTCTGAGTGGCAAGGCTCACTAGCTTGCCCTTCTGCTCCGGCTTCATCTTTTTGTAAATGTAATCGATGTTGGTCGTCTTGCCTGATAGGCCTGGGCCGTAATAGACTATCTTTGCATTCACTTCCCTGTTGGAGTAGCTAAGTAGAGCCATTTAATGTCCTGTCTTTTTAGCCTGCTTCTGGGCCTTTGCCATTAGTGTCCTCCTGGCAGCGGATACAAGGGCTCCAGGTATCCCCTTGGCCTTGGCAACGTCGGCAAGCTCTTTATCGCTAAGCTTTTGCATTAACTGCATACTTATTCCAACCGGAGTCCTGGGATTATTCACAAGGGCCACGAGTATTTCATGACTCCTCATCCATGTCTTGTTCATTGATATAAGCCGTAAGACCTCATCACTGACATTCCTTGATTTTGCGTAGGTAAGCGCTTCGGCATCATTGAGCTTTGGGCTCTTCATGACCGCTGAGCAAACAAGCTTATTGGGGTCCTTGACAAGGATGCTCCTCGCCTCTTTGTTCCCTTTGAGCGCAAGCTGTACCTTCTGAGATATTCTCATGGTAAGGATCTGCTGGTAAATGCTTTTGTGTTTCTCCTCCGGGGCCTTTTCTTCTTCCCCTTCCTCCACAAGCTCCTTGGGGAAGGTGACCTCTTCACCCTCTATCTTTATTTCTGCTGGTTCTTCAGTCATTACCTTCTCTTCATCCATCATCGGCTCCTTAGTTTGCAAGCAACTACTGTCATGCCCGAAAGCTTTTGTCGGGCATCCATATCCTCTTTAAACCCTGGATTCCCGCTTAAGTACTGCGGGAATGACAATCTTATTTTTATTATTTGATCATCTCCGGTTTAAACCCCAGCTTTTCCAGACGTCCGGACAAGGCCTTTGCATCCTCCTCACTCTCTGACCCGGCAATCAACTGATAGACCTTAACTCTGATTTCTCTCTTTTCAACCACCGGCGTATAACCGAGCTTTTCAAGGTCTGCCTTGTTAGCATTAGATATCGTCTCATTCAGGTTCGAAACGGCGTAGACCTTGTAAACATCCTTCTTCCGTACCACAAAAGGATCATAGCCGTTCTCTTTCAGCCCGGCAACGATACTATTGGCCTCATCCTTATCTTTCACCTCTTTGGCAAGAATCCTGTTCATCATGAGTTTCTTCTTCATCTCTTTTACTTCATGAGGGATATCTTTCAGCTTCCCCCTGGCTGTCTCAACCTCATACCTGGCGGCGTATGTCCCGATAATTACAGCAAGCCCTTCTTTAGCCCCGGCTTCAGGCTTTACCTCAGCCTTGGTCTCAACCATGGGTTTAGCCTTCACCTCTTCCACAGCTGTAACAGGGGCCTCTTTTATCGGGATTCTCACCGGAGCCGGCGGAACAGCCGGTTCCTCTTCCTTCAGCAGAAAGAAGTTCGCAGCAAGCGCCACAATAATCAGCAGGAGCCCTATGAGCAGAAGTTTTTTATTGCTCTTCTTTGGCGCCTTTGACGTCTCCTCAAAACCCTCAAACTCATCCCCAGTTGACTTCCCTTCCTCTTCGTCAAATAATCCTTTCTGGTCCATCTCATCCTCCTTAGATATTTTAAGGTTACAAGCTTTAGACTAGTTCAAGTAATCTAATATCACACTTTTTCCTCATCATTCAAGCTTTTAATAGATGGTCACATCTTTGGCAAAATTACCTTCTTCCAAAAAAGGCTTTGGGTTATAATAGCAGCCATGTTAGATATCGCCAAGCTGTTTTCTGTCCTTGCCCTTATTTCATACCTTTTAAGAAAAAAGTTCCGCATCGGGAACGTCCTTCTTGCTGCATCCGCATTACTTGCCCTGCTGTACTTTATGTCACCCCATAAGATTGCTATAGCGATTGGGGCCGCTGCCACGAACCAGGTCACCATAAAGCTAACCCTTTCATTGACCTTAATAAGGGTCATTGAGCTTTTGCTTCGCGAAAATAACGTCTTGAGCGAAATGATGCAGGCATCCAAGTCCCTCTTAAGGAACCGGAAACTCATAATAATCTCCATGCCCCTCCTCATAGGGATGTTGCCCTCTCTTGGAGGCGCTTACTTTTCTGCCCCAATGGTGGAAGAGTCCACAAAGGGGTTGAAGATATCCAAAGAAGAAAAGGGGTTTATCAACTTCTGGTTCAGGCATCCCTGGGAGTTTGCGCTTCCCCTGTATCCAGGTATACTCCTTGCCTCAGCCATCTCCGGCATAGAGTTAAGGTCCTTAATCCTTGCTAATCTCATCTATGCCGTTACAATGTTGGTAACCGGATTCATATTCAGCATGAAAGGCACAAGTGGGACGATAGATACAGCAAGGGTTTCCAGAGAAGGCCTGCTTAGCTTCCTGCCTATTACATCAATAATCCTGCTCGTGATTCTTTTCAATGTGGAGCTGCAGATGGCCCTTTTATTGCTCTCAGTCGTCCTCTTCCTGTATTACAGATATTCGGTTCCCAGAATTTTCAGTGCAATAAGGCATGGATTGTCACTTGACGTGGTATTGCTGATCCTGGGTGTGATGCTTTTCAAGGAATTGATGGAAAAGACAGGGGCAGTGAACAATATAGGTGAGCTTCTGATATCCTGGGGGATCCCTCTTATACCGCTGCTGGTCATACTACCTTTTATCAGCGGCCTTCTTACGGGTGTGACAGTGGGGTTTGTAAGCAGCACCTTCCCTCTGCTGATGCACCTTATGCCCGGCTTCCCGATAGTGGCAGTATCATTAGCCTTTGCGTCAGGCTTTATAGGCGTCCTCCTGTCTCCGGTCCATGTATGCCTTGTACTTACGAGGGAATATTTCAGCGCAGATATGTGGGGGATTTACAGAAAGATGTTGCCCGCATGCGCCATTCTATTTGTTGTTGCTGTAATAGAATACGTTATCTTGAGATGAGACCGAAAAGGGGACAGATGTTCATACTCACTGTTTTTTATTCCTCTTGTCCACCTCAACAAAGGCATAGGCACTGTGGTTGTGGATACTCTCCATATTTTCACATCCCACCTGAAACCATGTGATATTACGGTCTTTACTAAGCCGGGACGCCACCTCCCTGACTATATCCTCAACAAACATAGGTTTTTCGTAGGCCTGCTCTGTCACAAACTTCTCATCCGGCCTTTTTAAAAGGGAATATACCTCGGAACTCCCCGAATCCTCAACTATCCTTATTATATCCTCCATCCAGATAAACTTCTTGAACCTGACGGACACGGAAACGATGCTCCTCTGGTTATGAGCCCCGTGAAGACTTATCTCCTTTGAGCACGGACAAACGCTTGTAACCGGGACAACTATCCCTACATAGAAATCCTTTTCATCATCGCTGGCCGACCCTGAGAACCTGCATATGTAATCCATCAGGCTCTTTGCCTTCGATACCGGGGCCTCTTTTTCAATGAAATAGGGGTATTCTATCTCCATATGGGCAGACTTGGCATTCAGCTTCTTCCTGATCTCTGCAAGGATATCAAAGAAGTTCTTTATGCTTATCTCTCGCCGATATTCATTTAGCACCTCAACGAACCTGCTCATATGGGTCCCCTTGAAATGATGAGGGAGGTCCACATACATGTTTATGCTGGCTATAGTGTGCTGAGTGCCATTTACCTTGTCAAGGACTACTATAGGGTATTTGATGTCCTTTACCCCAACCTTGTCTATCTGGATATTCCTTGTATCAGGAAGGCTCTGGATATCCTTCATTGGGATATGAAGAGGCGAAATGTTCTCTTTTTTTACACTCTTACTCTTCATAGTACGAGGCACAGGCATTCTCCGACTCCCAGACAGTGACCTTGCTTACCTTTACAGGATAATGGATTAACCCCTCAGAAAGGCGCTTAAACAGGTACCTTGCCATATTCTCCGAGGAGGGATTGATCTCTGTAAAGGGTTCAATCTCATTGAGATACTTATGATCAAGCTCATCTATTATACCCCTTGTCTTTTCCTTCAGTATCTTGAAGTCAAGTGCAAGGCCTATGGAATCTAAGCTATCGGCCTTTACAAATACGTCAACCCTCCAGTTATGTCCGTGCAGCCTTTCACATGCGCCCTCATAATCCCTTAGATTGTGGGCTGATGCAAAAGATGTCTTTATCATCAATTCATACATGGCAAACTCCTTTATTACAGTCAGCACTCGACTTTCGACTATTGACCGTCGACTCTCAATATCCTTATATCAGCCTTTTTCTTTGCCTCACTCAGCCATTTATCATACCTGCCTGCTGACGTTCCCTCCTTTTGCTCCCTGACCTTGTCAACAACAATTGAAGAGGCGAACTTCCTGGACAGATCCTTAAGATCCAGTTCGTAAGTCTCTAAAAAAAGGGCAAACTCGCTCCTGGATAGGAATGTTTCCTCGAAGCGTACTATCTCCTTAGTCACATCATCCATGGTTATGGTCAGACCGAGCCTGCCCGCCTCAGCAGAGACTATCTCTCTTTCTATCAAATAGCTAAGGGCTTCAGCCTTATCAGCACTAACCCCAAACTGCCTTCTTATGGCCATCTCCTCTTTCAGGTCGCTCATGGTTATCACCTTGTCATTGACAACGGCAACAATCCTTTCCACAACCTCTGCATCGACTGCCACAGAAAGAGATGCGGCTATAATAAGTATCAGTAGTGTATGTCTGAACATAGCAAGGGTGAGTAAAATTAACACATTACCGTTTTCATTGTCAAATTCAATGTCTCTGGCAAAATCCTTTTCACTTGCATTATTTATTTAAAGGTTTAAAATTCCGCTATGTTCAATAAGAGAATTCCGTTCCTTCTGACAGCCGCGTCGATCCTCTTCCTCTTTAGTATACTTAATGCTGAGGAAAGACAGGTACGCGTAATAAAGGTACAGGCAGCCATAAATCCAACCATAGCAGAATTCGTCACAAGTTCCATAAAAAAAGCGGCAGTGTCGGGAGATGAGGCGATTATAATTGAACTCGATACCCCCGGAGGGCTCGATACGTCCATGAGAGAGATAGTAAAAGAGCTTCTCTCCCCTCCCCTTCCTGTAATAGTCTACGTCCATCCAGGAGGCGGAAGGGCGGCGTCTGCCGGGGCACTGATAACTATGGCAGCCAATATTGCGGCCATGACCCACGGAACTAACATAGGGGCAGCACACCCTGTGAATATGGGCGGTGGTGAGGTCAGCAAGGAGATGAACGAGAAGATCACAAACGATGCAGTGGCATATATAAAAGGCCTGGCGGAAAAGCGCGGAAGAAATGCAGAGTGGGCTGTAAAGGCCGTAAAGGAGAGCGCTTCTATCCCTGCTGAAGAGGCCCTGAAGATCAATGTAATCGATATCATTGCCGGAGACCTTGATGACCTCCTGAATCAGACAGACGGCAGGAAGGTTCTAACCGCCAAGGGAGAAACAATTCTTCATACAAAAGGTATAAAGATAGTAAGGGAAGAGATGGGATTTGGTCAAAGGATTCTTAATGTTATTAGCGACCCGAATGTTGCATACATCCTGATGATGCTTGGTCTTTTAGGCCTTTACTTTGAACTCTCAAATCCAGGTGCGATATTCCCCGGAGTCATGGGCGCCATATGCCTCATCCTTGCCTTCTATGCCTTCCAGACCATCCCTGTGAACTATGCCGGGGTCCTCCTGATTCTACTGTCTATCATACTATTCGTGGCTGAGGCAATGGTCACGAGTTATGGGATCCTTGCTATAGGAGGGATAGTTGCCATGTTCCTCGGTTCCATCATGCTGTTTGATTCCCCTCTCCCATACCTTAGAGCATCTCTTCTGGTAATAATCCCTACCGTCCTTACTACTGCCGGGCTCTTCATACTGGCAATAACTTATGCCATAAGGGCCCAGTTCAGGAAGACGGAAACCGGGGCAGAGGGAATGATAGGTCAGGTTGGCGAGGCCAGAAGCAGGATATCCCCAACAGGAAAGGTATTTGTGGCTGGGGAATACTGGGATGCGGAGAGCGAAGAGGTCATAGAGGAAGGGGAGAAGGTCAGGGTCATAGCCCTGAAAGGCTTGAAACTTAAGGTTTCCAAGGTGGCAAAATGAAGCCGCTCTGGTCAATAGCTCTATTATTATTGCTTTGGAGCGGTATTTCTAATGCTGACACGTATAAGTATATAGACGATAAGGGAACTCCCACCTTCACTGACGATATCAAGAGTATCCCCGAAAGATACAGGAAAAAAGCGGTACTTTTAAAAAACGATGATGAAAAGGTCACAATATTAACGCCTCCTCTGGCAGACAAAATAGATGAGTCACTCCTCCCACAAAAGGAAGCGGCGAGAGACACGGCAGAGATATCTTCTGCTAATAATCAGACCCTTGAGCCTCAGAATCAGGGTTTTCCTTACCTGAATGTTGCAATAATCTCATCAATCTTCTTAGGCACACTTATCTCAGCGGTCTTTGTAGACAACAGGATATTTAAAAAGATTCTGAATATTGTCAGCCTCGCATCCATGCTCACCCTCCTCGTCTACATCTCGACATTCTTTGTCTCCAGGCATATGCATACACTAAAAAAGGCTTCAACCGAGATGGCAGATACATTGAAGAAGAAAGAGGCTCAAAAGGAGAAGGAGATTCAGAAGGTGCTTGGAGACGAAAAGCCGTTAGAAGGGAACCGATAAATTTGCAAAACAAACATCCTTGACTGTCTGTACTGTTTTATCATATGAGTGCGTAATAAATTATAATACACTTTGAATATAAGTTTGAAGATATACATAAAAAGCTGCATAAAGTCGTAAAAGGATAAAATTATACCTATTCTACGTATACGTAGAAAAAACACTGTTATGTGTTTAGGAAACGGCAAAATGACGACTGATACAAATAAGAATTGGCAAGCTATCATCGGCTTAGTTTCTGAAATGAAACGATGTGATGAATGCGGCTTTACAACTGCCTCAGTCGCAATGGCTTTCATCTGTATCGATACTCTCGCGAGTCTTGGCAGGCCTCAAGATAAACAAAAAGTTACTCGCCCTGATTTCAAAGAATGGGTTGATACACACCTTAAAGCTCATCCAGATCAGCCATATCAATATAGAGGTAAAGACGTTTATGCTGCTCGCTGCGCTTTTCTCCACACGTATGGGTCAGAAGCTGAATTACATAAAGAAGATCCTGACACTATAAAATTTGCCTATCACAATGGCGGTAAGCATAAATATAACCCAACCATAGATCAGGGGCTTGTGCTCATTGGCACTAAGTCTTTCATAAATGATGTGGTATGCGCAGTTGAGTCGTTCCTTAAAACATGTCAGAGCGAAGCGCCATTGAGGGATCGTGTAGAAGAACGCCTTCCTGGTGTTCTACAAACAATGCCATTACCTTCGCAATGATTTATACACATAACAAGCGGCTCCATACAGATGCTTACTGTCATGTCCCTTGCATATAACCCGCAAGGCCCATGCCAGACGCACAAGGTGAGCCTTAACGTTAGAAGAAATACAAAACTCAGAGATATTATATAGTGTATTCAAAAGAGGATGCCGTGTATTCAATGAAAAAGTTTAGTAGGTCGGGTAGAGCAACGCGAAACCCGACAGAATAGACACAATAGACACAATTCCTATGATTGATGATCCTGTTGAGGAATCATGCAATACCGGAGATCGCTGGCAAAAGGGGCAACGTTCTTTTTTACGGTCGTAACGCACAACCGACGCACTATTCTCTGTCATGAATCTAACGTCATACTGATGCGTGAAGCCTTTCAAAATGTCATCATACGGCATCCCTTTACCATTGACGCCTTTGTGTTGCTGCCTGAACATCTGCATTGCATTTGGACCTTGCCGGAAAATGATAACGATTTCTCGATGCGCTGGCGGCAGATCAAAAGTTATTTCAGCAGACGATGCGGGGATGAATTCAAAGGCCGGCAAACGACTGCCCACCTAAAGAGAGGTGAGCAAGCTGTCTGGCAACAGCGTTTCTGGGAACACCAGATCAGAGATGACCATGATTTTATCAGGCATGTCGATTATATCCATTATAATCCCGTAAAGCATGGTTTGGTGAAGTCACCCATTGCATGGCCGCATTCCACATTTCAACGTTATGTGAAGCAGGGTATTTATCACAGCGATTGGGGAACAGATGAAAAGATTGTATTCGAGCCGAAGGTGGGAAGTGAGTAAGACAAATGATGTCGGGTTTCGCTTTGCTCTACCCGACCTACCTACTGCGGCTTTACGTGAGAAAAAAGGTTTTTACGATTTCATCAATAATTAATTCAAAGGAGGTTAATCATGGAAATGCTTACAATACCATTTTTAGTAGTAATAGGTGTGGTCATATTCATACTGGCCAACTCCGTCAGGGTGCTGAACGAGTATGAGAGAGGGGTAATATTCAGACTGGGTCGGGCCATAGGGGCCAAGGGGCCGGGGCTTATAATACTCATACCTGTCATAGACAAGATGGTGAAGGTGGATTTGAGGACAGTTACAATGGACGTGCCTCCCCAGGAGGTCATTACAAGGGACAACGTATCCGTAAAGGTAAATGCAGTGGTCTACTTCAGGGCGCTGGACCCTATGAAGGCTGTCTTGAGCGTTGAGAACTACCTATACGCCACATCCCAGCTTGCCCAGACGACCCTTCGAAGCGTATGCGGGCAGGGAGAGATGGACGACCTGCTTTCGGAAAGAGAAAAGATAAACAAACAGCTTCAGGAGATTCTGGACAGGCAGACTGAACCGTGGGGGGTGAAGATAAGCGCGGTGGAGATAAAAGGGATAGACCTTCCTGATGAGATGAAGAGGGCCATGGCGAAGCAGGCGGAGGCTGAGAGGGAGAAGAGGGCAAAGATAATCCACTCTGCAGGGGAGTACGAGGCAGCTGCTAATCTGGCAAAGGCCGCTGATATGATATCCATGAACCCTGTAACACTTCAGCTAAGGTATCTCCAGACCTTAACCGAGATAGCAGTAGAAAAGAACTCAACGATACTCTTCCCATTACCGATGGATCTGCTAAAACCGTTTTTAAACCTTGGGGAAAAGAAGTGAATGAGGGTCCCGGCTAAATCCCTTTTATCTTTCCTGATAATTACATTTATGCTGAGCACCTTTTCTGAGGCGTATCTACCTGAAAGAAGGAGAGATCAGTTCAAGGGGACTCCAGGGTACTATATAGCCCCGATCCCTTACCGCCTCACAGGTATAGGAGAGGGGCTCATCCTTCTTGGCGCTGCCCTGAATATAATGGACACCAATACCGATGCCTACGGATTTGCTTTTACAGGAGACCTTGAAGGCTTCGGCGGCGGAGTGCTGGATATCCACCTGATCCCTGAGACGCTGATCCTTGATGCAACTACAGAACGGATAAACAGGGCAACCCTGACAAGCTATACAAAACGCGGGATGGACACGGACAAGAACGATTACACCCTCCTGGAACTGGGAGAGATCGAGTTTAACTTAGCCAGGCTGACAGCCTCATTCTTTGACCGCAGGTTTGAGATCTACGGGATGGGGTACGAAGTCTCGTCAGCGCTTAAGAATATCCGTGAGCCGGACGGCGCGATCATCGTAGATGTCCAAGACCCCAAAAGAGAAACAGGGCAAAACACCTCAATAGGGACCCGTCTTGACCTGACAGACGATTATCAGGACCCGCGAAAAGGGGTCCGTCTGGACATTAGTAGTGCGTGGTCTCCCCCCAAAAGCTCAAGCTCCCCCGATTATTACATCATGGATTATAACGCCACTGCCTTTATCCCGATGGGGAAGAGAAGCACGTGGGCCTTCAACTACTTCCGCTCCGATGCCTATGTGATGAGAACCGGAGAGACAGACAGGGCAAAGATTGACGAGGAACTGGGCTTGGATTGCGGGACTATTGTCGATCCGGTTGAGCAGAAAAAGTGCAATCAGTTTATTGATAATACGATTGCAGCAAACACCTACGGGACTGTCGGCTCTTTAGGCGGGACAAGCCGCCTCAGGTCTTATTCCCACGACAGGTACAGCGGGTCACACTCCCTTTTTTACGGAACGGAGTTCAGATGGAATATAACCGAGGAGAGTAAGCCGTTTAACATCGTCATAATGAAAGACGTTCGCACAGCACTTCAACTGGCCTGTTTCTATGAAACGGGAAGCATAGTTGACAAACTCGAGGAACTTGGCAGCATCATGCGATCATCGTATGGCACAGGTTTCAGAATAGTTACGGCATCAGGGCTTGTATTCAGGGCCGATATAGCGAACGGAAGCGAGGGCGTTGAAACAACGATGATAATAGGTTATCCGTGGGAGATATTTTAGGGGCCGTTAAGGAATAACCTGTGTGTTTCTGGTTAAGCCTTTACGGCCCCTTATGCCGGTCCCGCCATTCTCATGACCAGGTTAATTTTCAACGACGGCTTAGTTGTGCCGGCATTCCCTCCTGAACTCAATTACCTTCTGGACTTGTTTCTGATTTTCGTGTAATTTATCCAACTAATGATAGACCTCCATATCCATACCAGCGCCAGCTCTGACGGTCAGCACACGCCGAGAGAGATATTCGAAATGGCAAAAAAGATCGGCCTTGAGGCCATAGCTTTTGCAGACCACAACACCGTGGCTGCCCTGGATGAGGGTTTTGAGCTGTCTAAGGAGTTTGGGATAGAGTTCATCCCAGCCATAGAAATAAATACGATATATAATGAACTGGACCTGCACCTCCTGGCCTATTACATTGACTACAGGGAACCTGAATTCAGGACATGGCTTGATGAGATAAACCAGGAGAAGATTGAACAGGGGTTTAAGCGGTTTGAAAAGCTCAAAGAACTAGGTTTTGTATTAGATATTGAAGATGTCGAAAAGATCTCAAAGGGGATGATACCTAGCGGAGCTACATTCCTGAAAGCCATCCTGAGCAGGAAAGAGAATAGCAACAATCCAAGGCTTAAACCTTATGTAGACGGGGACAGGTCTGATTCCCCCTCTTTGAACTTCTACCTCGACTACCTCAGGGGCGGGAAACCTGCATATATCCCCCTGGCAGTATGTGACACGGTTACCAGCATAAAAAAGGTGAAGAGCTTCGGCGGAGTGCCTGTTCTGGCCCACCCATCCGATACGCCCCCTGGTGTGATAGAACTATTGATAAAGGAAGGGCTTGCAGGGCTTGAGGTATACTCCAGCCGCCATACAGATGCGGAGATATGGTACTACCTGGAGGTGGTCAAAAGGCATCAAATATTATACACTGCCGGATCTGACTTCCACGGGAAACAGATAAAGCCAAATGTGGAACTGGCATGCATCAAAGGCAACGGGTATGAGGTACTTCAAAGACTGAAATTTTATATACAAAATTTATCGCATAGACGCAGAGACGTAGAGTAACCCATTCTTTTCCCCTAAGCAGTGAAAAACAGTTTACAACCCATATATTTTTAAGTATACTTTGCCCTCAAAATGAAAATGCAGGAGGTCTTGATGGCTACTATTATTGATGGAAAGGCTATTTCTCAAAAGATAAGGTCAGAGGTAAAGTCAGCAACTGAAAAACTTATAAGGGAAAAGGGCGTAACCCCAGGCCTGGCTGTTGTGCTTGTGGGCGATAACCCTGCATCAAAGGTATATGTCGGAAGCAAGGAGAAGGCCTGTGTAGAAATGGGGTTCTACTCTGAGAAACACGTCCTTCCTGTTACTGCAAGTCAGGATGAGCTTCTTAAACTTATTGACAAACTTAACAAGGACAAAAATATCCACGGGATCCTCGTGCAACTCCCTCTACCTAAGCAGATAAACGAGGATTTAGTCCTTGAGGCCATATCCCCGGAAAAGGACGTGGACGGGTTTCACCCGTACAATGTAGGAAGGCTTGCAGTTGGAAAGCCCCTCTTCCAGCCCTGCACACCCTATGGCATGATGAAGATGCTTGAATATTCCAATATCAGCGTTGAAGGTAAGCATGCAGTGATAATCGGACGCAGCAACATTGTCGGCAAGCCTATTGCCCTTATGCTTTTACATAAAAGCGCCACAGTAACAATATGCCATTCAAAGACAAAAGACCTGAAAGCGGAAGTGAAGAGGGCGGACATCGTTGTAGCAGCCATTGGTAAACCTGAATTTGTAACAGGGGATATGCTGAAAGAAGGCGCTGTAGTCCTTGATGTTGGAATCAACAGGCTTGAAAGCGGAAAGCTTGTAGGTGACGTGGATTTTGCATCCGCCGAGAAAGTTGCCTCAGCCATCACCCCTGTTCCAGGCGGCGTAGGCCCAATGACCATAGCCATGCTGATGTACAACACCCTGGAGTCTGCAAAGAGGGTTTAGACGACCCCGTTTCCCTTGTTGTTCACGGCCCAGACGACCTTCCAGAGGTCTATCTTATTCAATTTATACTGCTCCCTGACATCCAGGTCGGTTTCTCGTATCAGTCTCTCGAGGGAGAGGTCTGTTCTCCAACCTACCTTCTTTGTCATTGGAGAGATCAGTTCGTCAAATTTGGCTATATACTTGTTTGAGCTCTGGAAGTGGTTTACTAGAACGATCTTCCCTTTCTTCTTACAGACCCTCTTCATCTCTGCTATGACCTTTACGGGATCTGGTACCACACTGATCACGTGGGTGGAAATGACATGATCAAAGGAGTCATCCCCGAAGGCCAGGTTTGAGGCGTCCATCTCTATGAGGGTCACATTCTTGATGCCGTGCTTGTCAAGCTTCTTTCTTGCCTCCTTCAGCATAGCGGCAGAAAGGTCTATACCTGTAACATCACAATAATCAGGAAAAAGGGTTAAAGAGAGACCGGTTCCTACGCCTACATCCAGTATCCTATCTCCTGGCTTTATATGCATCGTCTCAATTGCGTGCTTTATCCTCGGATAGAAAAAGCCCTTGAATATAAAGTCATAGGCCCCTGAGTACCCGCCGTATATCTTCTTAATCTCTTCAGCCTTCAATGACATCCAAATTCTCCTTACATTATAAAAAGAAGAATTCTAATATATTTTGTCTCTCTATGCAAGTAGTTTATTCCCAAATCCTTACATCCTTAAGCTTTAACTGAATGCTCTTCCCACCATTCCAGATATTAATCTGAGGGATAAATGCAGTATCGAGATTTATACCCGGAGATAGATTGAGATTCCCCATTCCAAATCCAATCGCATCCCTGACTGTACCGCCCTGCTTAACTTTCATCTTCAGATGATTGTTTCCTACAACCCTGCAATCTGCTATCCCCAGACCGGTAGAACAAAGCAGGGGCTCCGGGTTGGCCTCGCCAAAGGGGGCCAGGTTATCAAGCTCTTTTACGAGATCTTCAGTGACGTCATTTAGATCCATGGTCGCATCTATATCCATTTCAGGTACCATATCCTCGTCAGACAGTTTATTTGATGCTACTCTTTCGAACGCATCCCTGAACTTCTCAATATTTTCTTCATTTATCGAAAGGCCGGCCGCATAATCATGCCCGCCAAACTCATTAAGGAGATGAGAGCACTCCTTTAATCCTTCATACAGCATAAAGGAGTGTATGCTCCTTGCCGAACCCTTCCCTATCCAGTTCTTAAGGGCAATCATAACGGTAGGACGGTAGTACTTCTCGGCTATCCTCGATGCCACTATCCCAATCACTCCGGGATGCCAGTTCTCGGAGGCAAGGACAATCGATTTCCTGTCTTCAATGCGGCCAGACTCTACCATCTCTGTGGCCTCTCTCAAGATCACCTCTTCCAGACCCTGCCTCTCTTTATTACCATCGTCAAGGAGCTTTGCAATCGAAGCCGCCTCATCGTAACTTTCAGACGTCAGAAGCCTTACCCCGTCCACACCCTTCCCAACTCTACCGGCAGCATTGATCCTCGGGGCAAGCCTGTACCCGACCATTCCTGCATTTATCGGAACATCATTAAGCCCGCTGATCTCCTTAAGGGCTATTATTCCTGGTTTTATTGAAGCTGTCAGCTCCATCAGGCCATATTTTACGAATATCCTGTTTTCATCCACCAGCGGAACCACGTCAGCTACGGTTCCCAGGGCAACCAGGTCTAAGTACTCCTTGAGATTTGGGACCTCTTTTTCTTTCCAGAAACCCTCATCCCGTAGGGTAGCCCTTAATGCTATTATAAAGTTAAAGGCAACACCGACACCGGCAAGGTTTTTAAAGGGGAATGGGCAGCCTGATTGTTTGGGATTGATAATGGCATAAGCAGGAGGGAGGTCGTCAGGAACCTCGTGATGGTCTGTGACAATCACATCCATTCCCAACTCCTTAGCCAGTTTCACCTCGGGGTGATCTGATATACCGCAGTCAACGGTAATAAGGAGCGTAACCCCTCTTTCGGCGAGCCCGCTTATTGCATCAGCATTGAGCCCATACCCTTCGGCAATCCTTTCAGGGATGTAATATGAGACATCGGCGCCTGCCGACTTCAAGAACATTAACAGTATCGAGGTGGAGGTTATCCCGTCCACATCGTAATCGCCATATATAGCTATCTTTTCCTTATTATGGAGAGCTTTCAGAACCCTTTCTACGCCTTCTTTCATACCTTTCATCACAAGAGGTGAGCGGATATCTGAAAGGGTTGATGAAAGAAACCTCTCAGCCTGTTGAATGTCTGAGATTCCCCGATTAATAAGGAGTTGACTGGTAATAGTAGATATATTAAGGGATGCGGCAAGGGTCTTTTGGAGCACAAGCTCTGGCTCCCTGACCCTCCACCGTTTTTTGCTCTGATAGCGAAGAGAAGAAGTCATTATTTAATCAACTTTCCACCTTTAGTCTTCCATACAATAAGGATAGGGCTTGCAACGTAGATAGATGAGTATGAGCCTACAATCAGGCCGATAAGGAGGGCAAGGGAAAAGTCATGGAGCACCTCCCCGCCAAAGAAGAATATCGAAGCAGATGCTATGAACATGGTCAGGACAGTTATTATGCTCCTTGACAGCACCTCGTTTACACTCCTGTTTATTATAGCTTCCAGTGCTCCCTTTGACTTAGACCTCAGATTCTCCCTTATCCTGTCAAAGATAACCACCGTATCTGTGAGGGAATACCCTGCAATGGTAAGGAGCGCCGTAATAATAAGGAGGGTTATCTCCGTGTTAAGGATAAAAAGCACACCAAGGACAGCCAGTACGTCATGGAATGTAGCAATAGTGGCAGCGACGCCGAACTTGAACTCAAACCTCCAGGCAATATATATGACTATTGCCAGCATGGATATGATTACTGCAACGAGGGCGTCCTTTTGCAGGGACTGACCAACTGTAGGCCCTATCTCTGTGCTGCTTTCAACGACAAACTTGTTAGCTGAAAACTCCTTTGTGAAGACTTCCACTACCCTGTCAGCTACCTTCCCCAAGGGAATATCAGATTTCTTGACCCTTATGAGGAGCTTGTTCCCCTCAGCAAACTGCTGGAGATCAGCCTGAAGCCCATTGATTTCAAGGGTCTTTCTCGCCTGATCTATCACCACAGGCCCCTCAAACTTGAGCTGAACCGACGTCCCGCCTGCGAAGTCCACACCCATATTGGCCTTTCCTAGGCCTATCATGACTATGGCCACAACCCCTAAAAGACATAACACCCCAGAGAATGCAAAGGCATAATTCCTCTTCCCTGTAAAATCTATATCCGTCTTTCCAATTAATTCCATCTGTAACCTCCATAAATTCGGTAGGGGCGGACCCTATGTGGTTGCCCAACATCGGGGCAGGCACGCAGGCCTGCCCCTACAATTACAATTTCAATGTCTTCAGCATCCCCTTCTTGATCATATAATCATAAACAACCTTTGTCCCTATGATGGCAGTAAACAGGTTTATTATCACTCCAAGGCTCAAGGAAACAGCAAAACCTTTTATCGGGCCTGTCCCGAACTGGAAGAGGACTACGGCCGTGATAAGGGTTGTTATGTGAGAATCCATAACTGTAGAGAAGGCCTTGTCGTAGCCGGCATCTATTGCCGACCTGACAGTCTTCCCGAGCTTCAACTCCTCCCTGATCCTTTCGAGGATAAGGACGTTGGAATCAACCGACATACCAATGGTAAGTATTATACCTGCTATACCCGGCAGGGTCAGCGTAGCCCCAAGTACCGCCAGCGCCCCCATAAGGAAGAGGACGTTGAGAATAAGGGCGAAATCCGCAATAGCGCCTGAGAACCTGTAGTACACTAACATGAAGATAACCACCAAGATTGCACCCAGAAGCGCAGCCCTTATACCCTTCTCAATAGAATCCTGCCCCAGTGTCGGCCCAACAGTGAGGTTTTGAAGTATCTTTACCGGAGCCGGAAGCGCACCGGCACGAAGCGCAATAGCCAGGTCGGTTGCCTCTTCCAGCGTATATGTGCCGGATATCTGTGCCCTGCCGCCGCTTATCCGCTCCTGGATCACCGGCGCCGAATAGACTGTGCCATCCAGAACTATCGCCATCCTCTTTTTCACGTTCTCGGCGGTAATCTGGTCAAACATCCTCGAACCCCTTGAATCAAATGTAATGGAGACGTACGGCTTGTTGTACTGGCTGTCTATTGCAACCCTTGCATCGGAGATGACGTCCCCGGACAATACAGTCTTCTTCTTCAGGACAATGGGAGTTGTAGTCACCCTCCCTGTCGCGTTGTCTATATTCTTTTCGTACAATATTTCGGAGCCTTCGGGTATATTCCCCTTGAGTGCCTCATCCACAGAGGCTTTTTCGTCAACAAGTTTGAACTCAAGAAGGGCCGTCTTACCAATAAGCTCAAGCGCTCTCTTTGGGTCCTTGACACCGGGGAGCTGCACGATTATCTCATACCTCCCCTGTCTCAGAATAACCGGCTCCGAAACACCGAACTGGTCTATCCTGTTCCTTAATGTCTCGACACCCTGCCTGACCGCAAAGTCCTCAATGGCACCCACCTCTTTTTTGGTAATGCCCGCGGTTATTTCTATGTTCCCCTCCGAACCTATCGGGGATGAAGCATCGAGATACGGGAAGTCGTCTTTGAGGAGCTTTAAGACCGAATCCGCGCTCTGGGAAGTCGGAACCTTGACCGATACCCCTCTGCTTCCGCTTCTCTCAACTGTAATAAAGGGCATATCCTTTTTCTTGAGCGCATCCTTAATGTCGCCTGCGTATCTGTCGAGGGTATTCTCAACAGCCTTTTCCGTCTCCACGGCTAGAACAAGGTGCATACCCCCCTGCAGGTCCAGACCAAGTCGTAGTTTTTCCTGCGGCAGTACACCCTTCCACCATCCAGGGAGCGTCCCAACCAGAGTCGGGGTCAGAAAGACTATTGACAGGAGGGTAAATAAGATTATCAGTGTAACCCTCCATTTTATACTATTGCCCATTAAAATCTCCTTTATTAATTTATTGTAGGGGGTAGGTCACCGACCTGCCCCCTACATTTTTAATCTTTTCTTACAGCAGATATGCTGCTCTTCTCAACCTTGATCTTAACATCCTTTGCAATCTCCAGGGTCAGAATCGTCTCAGTCAGCCCCACTATCTTGCCGTGAAGACCTCCGGATGTCACAACATTGTCACCCACTTTCAGAGAGTCCAACATCCCTCTCTGGGCCTTAAGCTGCTTCTGCTGCGGCCTTATAAGCAGAAAATAAAAGATGGCAAATATGACTATAAGTGGTATGAAACCGGCGAATGCCCCCATCCCCCCTCCTTGTGGCGCTCCACCCATACCCATCGCATTAGCTATTCCTTCCAAGACTGCCTCCTCAAAAAGTTAATAAAATATTTAATAGAGTAACTTAATCGGTTTTTGTCCAAATTTCAAGATAAAAATAGGGTGGCATTATATAATTGAGATTACTGTTTGTCCAGGGGAATTAATCCTCGGGAATGTCTGCTGCTAGTTTACTGCTGTAAAACTCCTTATAAAACCTCTCGAACCGGCCTTCTTCTAAGGCAGCTCGGACGCCTTTCATGAGATTCAGGTAATAATAGAGGTTATGAATGGTGTTCAGCCTGGACGATAGAATCTCCTTGGCCATGTAAAGGTGTCTGAGATATGCCCTGCTGAAATGCTTGCAGGTATAGCAGCCGCATTCTGGATCTATGGGAGAGCTGTCCCTTATATACCTTGAATGCTTTATCTGGATGACCCCGAAGGTGGTAAAAAGCATGCCGTTCCTGGCGTTTCTCGTAGGGATTACGCAGTCGAACATATCAATCCCGCGCCTGACTCCCTCAAGCAGGTCTTCTGGAAGGCCCACTCCCATAAGATACCTGGGCTTGTCCTCCGGGAGATGAGGGACCGAGACCTCTATCATCTCATGCATTTCATCTTTACTCTCCCCTACCGAAAGCCCTCCAAGGGCATAACCATCAAACCCTATCTTTACAGTCTCCCTGGCAGATACCTCCCTGAGCTCCTTAAACATGCTCCCCTGTACGATGCCGAAAAGGGCCTGGCTTTCGCTCTTTCCCTCAGCTCTCAGATGATGCTCCCTGCATCTCTTTCCCCATCTAAGAGTCCTCTCCATGGAAGACTTTGCATAGTCAAAGGTTGCGGGATAAGGCGTACATTCGTCCAGTATCATCATGATGTCGGAACCGAGGGCCTCCTGTATCTCTATGGCGCTTTCCGGAGTCAGGGTATGCTTCGCGCCGTCTATGTGGGACTGGAAATAGACTCCATCCTCCGTTATCTTTCTCAGGTCTCCAAGGCTGAACACCTGGAAACCTCCGCTATCAGTAAGAATAGGACCGTTCCAGGCCATGAATTTGTGTAGACCGCCAAGTTCGTGAATGATCGCATGTCCCGGCCTCAGCATGAGGTGGTAGGTGTTTCCAAGGATTATTTCAGCCCCAAGGTCCTTAACCTCGTGTGGTGTCATGGCCTTGACTGTCGCGACGGTGCCTACCGGCATGAAGACAGGGGTATTTACCACACCGTGCCTGGTGTAAAAGCGCCCCAGCCGGGCATTGGAAGATGTGTCTTTCTTTAGAAGTTCAAATTTAAAATTCATTGGCAAAATATAGTAGGGGCGACCCACCGGATCGCCCCTACATTTCCTTTTATATAATCATCATAGCATCGCCGTAGCTGTAAAACCTGTATTTCTGTTCAATTGCCTCTCTGTAAGCCTTAAATATAAGCTCCTTGCCGGCAAATGCAGAGACCAGCATGAGGAGAGTAGATTTGGGAAGGTGAAAGTTGGTTATCAGGGCGTCTACAACCTTGAAGATATAACCT
This sequence comes from Deltaproteobacteria bacterium, assembly GCA_016844545.1. Lineage (GTDB taxonomy): Bacteria > Desulfobacterota > JAENJC01 > JAENJC01 > JAENJC01 > JAENJC01. The sequence continues at coordinate 24,689 of JAENJC010000001.1, forward strand.
GGATAGATAAAAATAGACGTCTTGCCCTTTCCCGCTATCACAATGCCTTTTTCATCAGACCCAGCCTCCAGAGTCCGCATAGATGTTGAACCAACTGCTATCACCCTTCTACCTTCAGCCTTTGCCCTGTTTATCTTCTCTGCCGAGGATGCAGATATCTCATACCTTTCCGGGAGCATCCTGTGATCCTCAATATTCTCAACCCTGACAGGAAGAAATGTTCCAGGTCCGACATGGAGGGTAACAGTAGCAATATCTATCCCCATATCTCTTATCTTTTTTAAAAGGGCGTCAGTGAAGTGTAGGCCAGCCGTAGGGGCAGCCACAGCCCCTTTTTTATCTGCAAAGACCGTCTGATATCTTCCCCTGTCTATTGTGGATTCATCCTTCATCCTTCCGCCTTCATCCTTTTCCCGTCTTATATATGGCGGTAGAGGAACCTGCCCGATCTCTTCCAACACCTCTTCAAAAGGCCTGTCGCTATAAAATATTATCTTAAACCTGCCATCTCCAACCTCTTCCAATACCTCGCCCTTCAGATTATCATTGAACTGGATAAACACTCCGGGCCTTATCCTCTTCCCACCGACAAGGCACTCCCAAACACCTTCTCTACCATTATCCCTTTCTAATAGAAATATCTCGGCCTTTCCGCCTGTGCCCTTTTTACCAATAAGCCTTGCAGGGATTACCCTGGTGTCATTGATAACAAGAAGGTCTCCGGGCTTAAGGTAATCTATTATTTCAAAGAAGAGGCGCTGTTCAATCATCCCGCCTTCTCTATTCACCACCATAAGCCTGGAATGGTCTCGCTCCTCACATGGTTCCTGGGCTATCAGTTCTTCGGGAAGGGTAAAGCCAAAATCATTAATATTCATTTATGAGCCATTCATCCTCTTGATTGTGACACCGGGGTAATACCACTTAAGGATATCTTTGTAGCTCTTGCCTTCCTCTGCCATCCCCTTAGCCCCCCACTGGCACATCCCAACCCCGTGCCCGCCTCCGCTTCCGGCAAAATATACAGAATCCCCCTTAATCTTCAAAGTAAAATCAGTGCTCCTTATGTTTTCAAATCCTAAGGCCTCCCTGAAATCCTTGCCCGGTAGTTCAAAAGACCCGTTGCTGTGCCTGACTGATATGCTGGTAACCCTTCCTGTACGAGATCTCTTAAGAATTGAAACCGAGTTTATCTCTCCTATCCCACCATTAAACCTCATAAGCCTGTTTCTCAACCCGTTCATATCTATATTGTACTGCCAGAAGTAGTTGGGGGCCTCGGTACAGTGAGGGTCTTTTATACTCTTGAGATAGGGTATCTCCTTTCCCCAGACCTCAAGAGCATCCTCCGTCTTTCCCCCACAGGAAGAATGATAAAGAGCCTGGATCATCTCGCCATTATAATAAGCTACCTCTCCCTCAGTCTCTTTCACTGCCTGGCGTGCAAGTTCATCCTCGCTCTCAATTCCGCTGTAAACCTGACTTGCAACCGTTGACTCCAGATCGTACGTTGGATACTTCCTGTTATTTTTCTGATAAAGGGCGTAAGTCCTGGCAACCACGGCCTGGGCCTTTACTGCCTCCATGGGCCACTTTGATGATATCTCCTGGTTTATGAGGCCAACCAGATAGTCCTCCAGGTTAAGCTCATTTATCAGGATCAGACTTGAGTTGTCTTTTACTATCTCTATCTTCCCACGATAACGCTTCCCATTTACCTTAATACCGGATTCTTTCGATTCTATCTCAAGGGATGAATACGATGTCCCGTTAACAACTATTCCATCTCTCCCGGCCTTTGTCTCAATGCCGTCACTGCTACGAATAGATACCTTATTGCTGCCGATCATTCCGGTTATTGCAATACCCTCTCCCCCAACGCTTACCGCAGTCCCTTTGAATATGGCGACCCTAACGGTCTCCTGAGATTCCCAGGCAAAGGAAGGAAAAGTGAACAACAGGCAATACAAGAAAGAGGTTGAGAAGATAAGAAGATGAGATGATGTGAAAATGGGGAATCTTAACCTCTCAAAGTCACAACTTCTTAACTTCTTCTGATTCATTCCACTTATTCCCCGCTTACTGTAAGTTCCGATATCAGGATAGATGGTGCGCCTATCTTACCGAAGAACCTGAGGTCATCGCCGAGAGCGGTCACGCTCTTAAGTATGTCTATGATATTTCCGGCTATGGCAACCCCTTTAACAGGATAGGCCTTTTTACCGTTTTCTATCCAGATCCCGGAAGCGCCTACGGAAAAGTCACCTGATACAGGATTTGCAGTATGCATACCCATTACCTCCGTCACAAAAAGCCCTGTTCCAGCCTTGCTTAAAAGGGCATCCATGCTTAAACTACCTTTTTCTATATACAGGTTTGTGAGACCGCAGGACGGCGGAGCCTTGATCCCAGGTCTTACAGCATTTCCGGTTGACTTAACCCTATCCTTTGTTGCCGTGTAGGTGTCATAGAGGTAACCTTTAAGGACACCGGACTGAATCAGGGGTGTCCTCTGTCTCGGTACACCTTCTCCATCCACTGGAGCGGTCCCAACTCCGCCAGGATAAATGCCGTCGTCAAAGACGTTTAAGATTGCCGAGCCAACGGATACTCCGATCTTACCGGCGAACAAAGACTTCCCCTTCTGGACCGAATCGGCGATGAAAGATGAGGCGATAACGCTTAAAAAGTCGGTAGCAACGCTGTTTTCAAGGACAACAGGACACCTTACAGTCTTTATCCGCCTTCCGCCTAGTAATTGAACGGCATTCTCAGCGGCCCTCCTGCCTATACGCTTCACATCAAGGCCGTCATAGAATCTAACTGACTCAAAGTCCGAGCCCATCTCAGACTCCGCACCCTCCTCTGCCAGGGCAGATACACTTGCAGAGCAGAATGTTCCTTTGTGGCTGACATCGACACCTCTGGAACTCACAATAGCTACACTATATTCTGATTCCGAGTATGCCGCCTTTCTTACCCTTTTAATCCTCCTGTCAAAAGAAAGGGCCGAATCCTCAAGGGCCTTTGCTCTTTCGATCTTTTCCTCTTCAGGGATTTCCTTCATCCTTGCATCGTATACTGATACAGAAGGGAATGAGCCAACAGCTTCGGGCAAAATCCTGAACTCGTCAGGGGTGACATGCCTGGAACCCATGGCTGCATCATCCACCATCGCTTTACTGCGTCATTGCTAAAATCGGTACAGTAAGAAAAACCCTGCCTTCCGTCACTGAAGACCCGTAAAGATGCCCCTGTAGTCTCTGAGGCCTCAAAGGAATCAATCTTCCCCCCTTTGGATTCAATGGAGAGAGAGCGGCTTAAGTTTATATATATCTCGAACTCCTTTATCCCTTCACTCTTGACCTCGTTAAGGATAAGGTTTTTAATCTCGGTTATTTCCACTTTTACCTCATTTTGAAACTGATTTACACAGATTATTTATGATTTTAAAAGATATAAAGGTCAGCAAAATCTGTGTAAATCATATTTTATCCATGTCCATCTGTGTCTAAGTATTTCTCTTTGCATACTCTGCGCCGCAGTGAAAAACAATTTTATAGCTCCATCACCATCGCAATCTCGTCACAATCCGGGAACTTGGAACACTTGACGCAGTCTCCCCATATCTTGTGCGGGAGCTGCATCTTGTCTATCTCGTGAAAGCCTAACTTCTCAAAGAAGGCCCGCTGATATGTCAGGGCGAATACCCTCTTTATCCCGAACTCCCGTGCCTCATCAACGCAGGCCGTTACAAGCTTCTTCCCTATCCCTTTCCTTATATGGCGTTCGGCCACAACGAGGGACCTTACCTCAGCCAGGTCGTCCCAGCTTATATGTAGTGCGCAAACGCCGGCTACCTCACCCTCTTCTTCATACACATAAAAGTCCCTGAGGTTGTCGTAAAGCTCACTCAGAGAGCGCTGAAGCATCTCACCCTTCTGGGCATATACCTCCACCATCTTCTGGATCTCTTTTACATCACTTATTTTGGCCTTACGTATCACCACATTGAACCCCTGTCAGCAAACTCTTAACTCCTAACTAAATTTATCATCTCCTCCGCATGCCTCTTAGTGGCCTCAGTAATGGTCATCCCCCCAAGCATCCTGGCCACTTCATCAACTCTTTCATCCCAGCTAAGCCGACTCACCGTTGTTGTTGTCCTTCCCTTATTCTCTCCTTTTGAAACGGCATAATGGAGGTCTGCCATAGCTGCGATCTGCGCCAGGTGGGTGATGCACAGGACCTGCCTTCCTTCAGCCACCTCCCTGAGCTTCCTTCCCACAATCTCGGCAACGCCTCCGCCAATCCCTGAGTCCACTTCGTCGAACACCATGGTAGGAACCCCGGTCGGGTTCGCAAGCATCTTTTTCAGTGCCAGCATGATCCTTGACAATTCGCCTCCTGATGCAACTTTTGAAAGGGGCTTTGGCGCTTCCCCAGGGTTTGAAGAGAGGAGGAACTCAACCTTGTCAAATCCCTTTGCAGAGATATCGTTCAACCTCTCCATATTGACCTCAAATATCGCCTTTTTCATACCCAGGTCCGAAAGCTCTTTCTCAACCTTATTTTTAAGCTCTACTGAAGCCTTTTTTCTTTTGCCTGATATCGACTCGGCAATCTTATACCCTTTGCTCTTTAGACTTTCTACCTCTTTTTCCAGTTCCTCTATCCGCACTTCGGCCTTCTCTATCCCGTCGAGCTCCCTGTCCACCTCTTCCCTGTATTTCAGTATTTCAGAAACAGTATTCCCATATTTTCTCTTCAACCTCCCTATCAGGTCCAGCCTCTCTTCTATCTCATTAAGCCTTTCAGGATCAAAGCTGATCCTGCCTACATAATCTCTAAGGGTCAAGGCCGCGTCCTCAATGGATGCTGAGGCAGAGTTTATGGCATCCAGGGTCAATCTCATCGACTCATCAATAATCGATATATCCGTTACATTTGATCCTGCCTTTTTGATAAGCTCAAGGGCTGAACCAGATTGTGAATAAAGGAGTTCCAGTGCAGTGTTTGAAGATTCATAGAGTTTCTCAGAATTCGAGAGAAGCTTCCTCTCCTCCAGCAGTTCCTCATCTTCATCCACTTTCAGGGCGGCCTTTTCAATCTCATCGGACTGGAACCTCAGGAGGTCAACCCTTTTCTCCTTGTCGGCCTCTGACGACTTCAACGACACCAGTTCATCCTTGACCCTGTTCCATTCAGAATAGATCCCTGACATCTCCTGACGTAAAGGACCCAGGGCGGCATACTCATCAAGGACATCAATGTGCCTTTCAACCTTCATCAAGGTCTGGTGCTCATGCTGACCGTGGATATCTACAAGGAACTCCCCTACGTCGGAGAGCATGGCAATAGTGGCCATAGAGCCATTTATAAAGACCTTGTTCTTGACATCCGAGATATCAAAGGCCGCCTCAACCACCGCTTCTTCGCACCCGGAGCGTATCATCTCTGAAGATGCCCGGCCCCCAAGTACCAGGTCCACTGCGTCAACGATAATAGATTTCCCAGCCCCCGTCTCACCGGTAAGGACGTTAAAACCCTTTTCGAAGGTTATGTTAAGGGAGTCTATGATGGCGAAATTTTTTATGTTCAGTTCGGTAAGCATTTGCCCTGCAAGACTTATTAAAAGTACATGTTTGCGGAAATAATAACACATCAAGTGGAAGTATCCAATAAGAAAGAGGCCGCCGTGATAAATACAGCACTTTCACTTGGAAATACGCTCCTTGATGAAAATCAATGATTGTCATAATAGAATAACAAGATAGGTGAAAGAACGGGACTTACCTTTCAGCCCGACTGACCATTGCGATAAAGACAATAAACAACCCTGCTGACAGGCTTGCCGTTATTGCCCCTAAGTAGAATGTTGCAGATGGAGAGACGTGGTCCCAGAGCCAGCCGCCTATAAGGCTTGCCGGGAACATGGCTATCCCGACAATCGTATTATAGACCCCAAAGGCAGTGGCCTTAAATTCCTGAGGTATGATGCTAGCGAGGAAGGCCTTCTGTATCCCTTCTGTGAGCCCCATAAAGAGACCATACAAGCCGAAAAGTATCCAGATGGCTGTGGCATCTGATGCGACTGCGAATCCGTAGTAAAGGATGGCAAACAGGACAAAACCGGTAAGTATCACCCTCTTCTTTCCGAATCTGTCCGCAGCGATTCCGGCTGGTATGGCAGATATGGAGTATACGAGGTTGAAGAAAAGGTATACAACTGGGATCATAATGGCCGGGATCCCCTTCTGCTCCGCCCTGAGGATCAGGAATACGTCGCTTGAATTTCCTATGGCAAATATGGTTGCAATGAGGACAAAGAACTTGAACCTCCAGTCAAAATGTTTGAGGGTAAGCTTAGGTTTTTCGGAATGCTCTGCTGTTGGCTTCTTTGTCTCCCTGATGAAAAAGATAATCAGGAGGACGGCGATTGCTCCTGGTATAATTGAAAACCAGAAGACCTTACGATAGTCATTGGAAAATATGCCAAGAAGCAAGAATGCTAAGGCAGGACCGATGACCGCCCCCATCGTATCCATTGAGCGGTGGAAGCTGAAGGCCCTTCCGAGAAACTCTTTTTCTGTAGATTCTGCAATGAGGGCATCTCGCGGAGCGGCGCGGATACCCTTCCCGAACCTGTCAAAAAACCTGAAGGCAAATACATGATGCCAGGTTGTGGCAAGTGCAACTATTGGCCTGGTGAGGGTCGAAAGGCCGTAACCGGCTACCATAAGCCACTTGCGGTTCCCTATCCTGTCTGAGAGATAACCTGAAAAGACCTTTAGTATGCTTGCCGTTGACTCTGCAATACCTTCAATGAGGCCTATTGCAGATTTGCTGACGCCGAGGGAGTTTGCAAGGAAAAGGGGAACGAGCGGGTATATCATCTCGGAGCTTATGTCCATGAAGAAGCTCACAAACCCGCTGACGTATACGTTCCGGCCAAAACCGAAGAGTTTCATCTTTGCCCCTATCTCAGGCTGGAATGCTTAAGCTTTTCGTAAAGGTTCTAGCGATTGATCCTGATTAATATCATAAGAGCAGGCAGGATAGAAGTCAGTCTTTTTTTACCTCTCTCCCCACTTGAGCTTTTTACGAATGACCTCGTAATAGTTCCTGTAAGGAGACTTGATAAGATGGATCACTGCATCGGCCTTTTTTATCTCGACAATGTCGCCACAATGAAGGGCGGGACCGGCTATCCCGTCGTGAGTTATAAGGATATCCTCCTTTGAAAGAATAGATATGGTTATAACAGAGTCGTCAGAGACTATTACCGGCCTTTGTGTAAGGGTATGGGGACATATAGGAGTAAGGGTAAAAGCATGGAGGGACGGGTATATGATCGGCCCGCCTGCTGAAAGGGAATAGGCGGTGGATCCGGTTGGGGTGGATACTATAAGTCCGTCGGCCTTATATGTAGTGACATAATCACCGTTGATCTTTGTCTCCAGGTCTACGATCCTTGCAGTGCTTCCCCTGCTTACAAAGACATCGTTTAAGACTTCATATCTGGAAATCTCTATCCTATCTCTGATGACTCTGGCTGAGAGCATTACCCTCTCCTCCGTCTCATACTCCCCTTTCAATACCCTTTCCATTGCAGGATAAAGCTCATCAATAGTTATCTCAGTGAGAAATCCAAGGCTGCCAAGGTTAACCCCCAGGATCGGGATACCTGTGGCACCAGCAAGTCTTGCAGCAGCGAGAAGGGTGCCATCTCCGCCCAGAACAAGAAGCATATCGGATTTTGATGCTATCTGGTTCTTTGGGCAGCAACCGGATATTCCCAACAGCGCACCAAGTTCCTCATCAATAACAGGCTCAATCCCCCTTCCCTTCAGCCATGGGATCAGCTCTTTTGAAACTTCTACAGCCTGGGCCTTGTCTGTTTTTGCGATTATCCCTATCCTCTTCATACCCTTATTAATTAGCATAACCGGCACTATTTTGTCCATCAAATTCAGATTGGAAAGGGGCATTCGGTGTGATAGACTAACTCGAAAGCGGTTTAAACGGTTAATAAGACATGGAACTATTCAAGGAAAATAAACCTAAAGAGGCATCAGCCCCCCTCGCAGACAGGATGAGACCTCGAAGCCTTGAAGAATTTGTCGGGCAGGGACATATCGTTGATAAGGGGCGGTTCCTTAGATCTGCCATAGAGGCAGATAAGATCCCATCCCTTATCCTATGGGGTCCTCCTGGGAGCGGAAAGACTACCCTCGCAAACGTAATTGCAAACGCCACAGGCTCCCGCTTTGTCTTTTTCTCAGCAGTCCTTGAAGGGGTAAAAGAGGTAAGGGAGATCGTCAAAGAGGCGGAGGTTGAGTTCAGAAAAGGGATAAGGACCATCCTCTTTGTGGACGAGATACACCGCTTCAATAAGGCCCAGCAGGACGCTTTCCTCCCCCATGTAGAGAAGGGAACCATAACTCTTATTGGGGCCACGACAGAGAACCCCTCATTTGAGGTAAACGCGCCGCTCCTCTCAAGATGCAGGGTGCTGACACTCAAACCCTTAACAAACAGTGATCTGAAGACCATCCTTAATAAGGCCATAGAAGACAAAGAGCGGGGACTTGGAAACTTTAATCTGTCAGTTTCCGAAGATGCAGTTGACCACATAGTAAAGGCGTCCCATGGCGACGCCAGAACAGCCCTGACTGCCCTTGAGGTAGCGGCAAACCTTTCTATACCGGATGCAGAGGGACAGAGGACAATTGAATTGAAAGATGCCGAAGAGGCATTGCAGAGAAAGGCCCTCTTATACGA
>JAENJC010000133.1 GCA_016844545.1 Deltaproteobacteria bacterium
CTTTGTAGATTTGGCCAGGTCTCGAAGGACCTGAAAGGTCGCGTCATCCATATTCTTCACATCGTGAGGGTGGATGCCTACGGAGGCATAGACGTTTTCATACTTCTCCGCAAGCTCGACAGCCTTTATGCTCCTGGCAAGGTTTGCACCGACGGAGATCAGGTACCCTACCCCGGCCTCTTTGGCCCTTTTTATGACCTCATCCCGGTCTAAGTCAAACTCCTTCATCTCTATGTGTGCATGGGTGTCTATAAGCATGGAGAAATTATACAGGTTGCAAAGGAAATGTGTCAATCTATTTGGCCTTTCTAAAGCCTTCCAGTACCATATTTATTTCTTCTCTCTCTTTCTTGCTGAGGGTCATTCCTCCATACCTTACCATCTCAAAGCTCTTTGTTATTTCCAGAACATTTCGGTAACTCCCGCCCTTTTCCGCAAAGGCATGTTCTGCAAACTCTCTTGGGGTCATATTTCCTGTTTTAATGATACCTCTTTTAGCCAGTATTTTCAGCATCTCCTGATAGAAAGGGACATTTGCATTTTCCCTGGATAACGAACTTCTGTATCGTCCCCGCCATCTCCTGGTCAGGAGGTAGTAGATCATGGAGATCGACAGCACCGAAATCAGCAATGGCAACCACACCCTTCCGACCTTTGCTCTAAGCGCAGAAATGGCTTTAATAAAGGTATCCCGTCCCAGCTCAGTCCTCCTCTTTGCCTCCTTTGCAGCATTCACCTGGTCCTGGAAGGTGAAGTTTATGATATAGCGGTCCCATTTGAGCCTTATATATGCGATATATCTGCTTATGGCAGTTACAGTTATGTTCTCCTCAACCGTCATTGCTGAAGGCGTTGGATCGAATGAAACCCACCCGTGGGACGGGAAGTATACCTCAACCCATGAGTGGGCGTTCCTCTGCCTTACAGTATAGAACCTTCCGAGGTCGTTCCACTCCGTCGTGACATATCCGGTCACAAGCCTTGCAGGGACATCCACTTCCCTTAAGAGCAGGGCCATTGCAGTGGAGAAGTGGTCGCAATACCCGGCCTTATCCTTGAACAAAAAGTCCTCCACAGGTGGCAGGGATACATCTCTATTGGGACTCAGGGTGTAGGAATAGTTCTTTTTCAGGTAATCCTCTATCGCCCTTGCCTTCTGGTATGTACCCTCGGAGCTTGCCGTTATGGAAGATGCCAGTTCCTTTACCCTGACTGACCCGGAGGGCAGCTTTGCATAAAGGTCTATCACCTTGGAATTATATGGACCCCTGTCGGCATCCAGCTCTTTGCCATTTGGGACTCTTGTATCGGAATATACGGTGTACTGGAACCTTGAGGAAGGATTGACCGGCAGATAAACGGTTTTGTAGCTATCTGTAAAAAGGGTCTGAAACCTCCCTGACAGCCGCGCAACCTTCTCCATCCCGAAGACAACCCGCGAGTCAATCGGGTCCAGTATGACCTCCTGCCTTACAAGGTTCTTGGCTCCCTTTGATATAACAAAATCGTTGTCCTCTTTATTAACGGCTTCGAGTTTGGACCTCTCCCTTTTCCAGGATACACCGTTAAAGGAGTCGAGCACAGTTCCCCTGAGATATATACTACCGAGTCCTTTTTCAAAATCCGGGAGCTCCACCCTCATGACCGTCGTAGGGTCAGGGGTCAAGGCCCCTATATCTCCGAAGTCGACCTTGTCGCCAAAACCGGAGGTCTTCATGACCTTCCCTTGCTTCTTGGAAAAGAGGCCTACCCCGGCCCTCGGGAGTATGAAGAATATTCCCAGCGTTATGACCAGCGACAGCACAGCTACCCCTCCTATGCCGAGGAAGAAGGGGATGGTTACAGTTCCCTCAAGCGCCTGCTCCTTGTTTTCTGCAATTCGCCCCTCCACCTCTTTTTTAATATGGAACAGGAGGAGTACCCATGTGACAGAGACGAGGTACATTGTAAAGGTAAAGGCGAAGGAGAGGTTTATGGTCAGGGCCGATGCGGCCAGCAGGTCAAAAAAAGTGAGGAGGAATAGCTGATTGTAGTCGGCGTCCGTCTTAAGAGAGAGTAGTCTGGCGTTCGTCAGGAGGATAAGTAGATGAGTAAATGCATAAAGGATGTCCTTTGATATAAAAAGGAAGTCAACTATAAGGAAAGGGATGGAAACTGCGATTATCCACTTTGAGAGAGGGGAAAGATCAAACTTTTCCTGCATTAAGCTTGCCGCCAGGCCAAGAGTGATGATAGCGATATAGGGGCCTTCGAGCTCCCCTGTGAGCGCCAGAGAAAGGAATGCAGAAAATACCAGGAGGTACGATGCTGTCTTGAAGTATGTGTAGAACCTCATGGAGTCACCTTTATTACCTTTGAAAAAGACCCTTCTTTCCCCTTCCATGCATGGCTGTCGTATGGAAGGATAAGGACCCCGCCCGTTTCAATCCATGCAAGGAGGTTTCCCCTTTCATTGCCTGGAGAGAGAAGCGCCAGCACACGAAGTATCCTGAAAAGCTGCTCCATCCCTATCCCAAGGGGGATATCCTCACCGGATGTCACGAGGCCTACCTGGTACCCCTTGTACAGGAAGTGGGAGGCAAGGGAGGCGGCAATGACTATCCCCTTCTCCAGGGACTCCTCAAGCCCTTCAGGGATGCAGTCATCGAGAAGCAGTGTGACCTTCCTCGCATCCTCTCTGGCAAACTCCCTGATATAGAGTTTCGAAAGCCTCGCAGATGTCTTCCAGTGAATGGCCCTCCTGTCGTCACCTGAGAGATAACTCCGCAGGCCGTAGAGGTCGCTCCCCCGTCCCTTTATAGTGGACTCCAGTTCGCCTTCATTTATTCCGGTATCCCTTAATAGCTCCTTCACATCCAGTATTTTCGGGTATACCAGTATCTCTGATTCATCCCCGGCATCTTTTGATTTGAGAAAAAGGCCGAAGGGGTACTTTGTCGCCAACCTTCCATTTTGGAATCTATGCAACCCCCTCCCTTCCAATGTGAAGTGATAGTTCCCTGATTCCCTACCATTTGCGGGTATCTTAAGAAAGTATCGGCTTCCTGCCTCTCTCTTTCCATCCATATGGTCCTGAAATGTCAGGGATATTGACGGGAAGCGCCTCTTGTTGTTCAGAGCAGTTATCTTTACAAGGAAAGGTTTTCCGGCAAAGGCCACCTTTGGCAAGCCCCTCTTTATCTCCACCATCCTCAAGGAGCTCTCGGACAGAACCCCGGACAGGGTAATCATGGAAAGCATCATGGCCAGAATGAGATACAGGAGGTTGTTCCCTGTATTTATTGCCGCCACACCGATGGCAAGGGCGACAATAACGAACCTGGTCCCCTCAGTGGTAAATCTGAGCTGCCTCGGAGGGCGGAGAAGCCGCAGAAGCCTGTGCTTAATTTCGCTGAGATGCATGATAGAATTTTACTCAGGGCTGGGGGTTGATGCAAGGAATATAAAGTAATATGTGATTGGAAGCGGTTTTGGGCTTAGTCCTTCTTCTTTCTGAATCCCGAAAAGAACCCTATTATCTCTTTCTTCCATACAAAGAACAGGATTGAGAACAGAAGGGTGCCTTCTAAGGTCATCTGCAGCAGGAGCGGATAATCAAGCTTATAACTGTTCGTCGAGGGATCGTATTTGTAGCAGAAGAGGGTCACCTTTTCCAGGAGACCGGCAAAACCGGCCTTGTCGCCTTTCTTGAACTTGTCAGGGTGATAAATGGGGCTTAGTACCTGGTCAGGCTTGAAATCTATACCGTATACATGGTTCAGGATATGACCGTTAGCGTCAACAACAGACACCATGTTTATATGCTGAAAATGGTCGCCGTCTTTTTTGTAGAAGAAGCCGAAGTCCCTGGTCATTCTGTCTATAGTCTCCTTACCGGCAGTGGTAAATCTCCAGTGGGCAAAGTCCTTCGTGAAGTTGGAGCCAAACTCCTTCAGCTTCTGCGGGGTGTCCCTGTCAGGGTCGAAGCTTACCGTAAGTATATTATAGTCCTTCCCCAACCTTTCCGCCTTTTCCCTGACCACGTTGGAGAGGCTGAGTGTAATGGTCGGGCAGATATGTATGCAGGATGTGTATATAAAGCTGACCACAAAAGGTTTCTCAGCGAATTCGGAGGCGTTAAACTCCCTCCCGTCCTGGTCTATGAGCTTGTATTCGCCGATCTTACGGCCGATGACGTCCTCGCTTTTTACGACAGAGGTCTGTTGCTCGGACTTAGGGGGTTCAGCAGCAAAAGAGGCTTGTAAATAAAGAAAAAGAAATGACAATAAAAAAAGTCTCTTCATCAAGGATATTCCTTCTGATTTAATACCAAGTAAGCTTTCATTAGGCTCAATAGTAGATGTTTGAAAGCAAC
>JAENJC010000022.1 GCA_016844545.1 Deltaproteobacteria bacterium
AAGAAATATTAAGAACACTAAGCAGCGCACTTTCTGCTTCCTGTTTTTATATCTTGATCTTTAAACATCCTTCCTGCATCGTCACAGAGGTCCTGAACTGTTATAGAGCTTAAAAAATCCTTTATCCTGTCCCCAAGCCCCTTCCAGAGTTTAAAAGTTACACACTTGTCTATCCTCCCGCACCCCACGTCTCCTTCCGCGCATGCCACAGGAGTAAGAGATTCTTCAACGGCGTCTATTATATCTCCAATGCTTATCTTATCAGCCCTGTTTGCCAATAGATATCCACCGCCAGGTCCCCTTACGCTGCTTACGATCCTGTTTCTCCTCAATTTTGCAAAGAGCTGTTCAAGATAGTTAATGGATATCTCTTCCCTGTCTGCTATCTCCTGCAATGTCACAGGTTTGTCCTTTGAGTAGTATGCCAGGTCCACCATTGCCCTGACTGCGTATTGTCCTTTTGTTGAAAGTCTCATAAATTAAACTTCCTATCATCCCAACTTCGGAGGTTCCAGTTTTTTCTCCAAGTCTTGAAGCTTCTCCTCCAGCATCCTTATCTGTTCATAAAGACATGAAATCGCCTTCGCCTCTGGGTCTGCCTCTAACTGCTGGTATACTCCGCCCGTCTCCCCCACTCTCTGAACTGCTCGTCCAGGGATACCAATCACCGTAGAATAAGGCGGTACCTCTTTGATGACAACGGAGCCGGCGCCTATTATACTGTTCCTTCCGACCTTGAAAGGTCCAAGGATCTTGGCCCCTGCACCCACAACAACATTGTCTTCAAGGGTCGGATGCCTTTTGCCTTTCTGCCAGCTTGTACCCCCGAGAGTAACGCCATGATATAAAGTGACGTTATCGCCTATCTCAGATGTCTCCCCAATAACCACACCCATCCCGTGGTCTATGAAAAACCCTTTGCCTATAGTAGCCCCAGGGTGAATCTCTATTCCGGTAAAAAACCTCCCAAGATGAGAAACAATCCGCCCGAGAAGAAAGAACTCCTTTCTCCAGAGCCAGTGAGATGTCCTGTAAAAGAACAGGGCGTGGAATCCGGGGTAGCAAAGGATTATCTCAATAGCGCTCCTGGCAGCCGGGTCCCTCTCAAATATAATCTTTATATCTTGTTTTAGAGTATCAAACACCGGAAACTGCCTCCAGTACAACTATGAAAAAAAGTTATCATAATCCGACTATTTTTGTCAAGTATTTTTAGATATGACGTTTTGTCTGTTTATAATTTGATTTGTTTGAACTAGCAGAAAATCTCAGATAAAGTCAAGGAAATGAATAATTAGAGATGCTTGTATACTACAGGCCGTATCTTTTTACCTCGTTCATACTTCCAGTTCGGTAACCCTCCAAATCGAGTGTTATATATGTAAAACCTTCTTCCTTAAAGGCATTTAAGACATTATACTTTATATTTACATTCAATAAACGAGAGAGCTCAGCCTCAGGAACCTCTATTCTCGCTACTTCCCCATGATACCTGACCCTGAACTGGCTAAATCCGAGGTCTCTCAAGGTATCTTCACATTTGCCCACTCTTCTGAGTCTCTCCATCGTGATCTCCGTACCATAAGGGAATCTTGATGAAAGGCAGGCAAATGAAGGCTTGTTCCAGGTCGCAAGGCCGAGCTCCTTGCTTAATTCCCTGATTTCTTCCTTGGAAAGGCCAGCCTCGACAAGTGGACTTCTTACACCTAATTGAAAGGCTGCATCCCTCCCAGGCCTATAGTCCTTAAGGTCGTCAGAATTAGAACCATCTGCAACAGATGAAAACCCGAGTTCAGTCGCCTTACCCTTCAGCTTCTCAAACAGTTCGCTCTTGCAAAAGTAGCAACGTTTCAGGCTGTTCTCTGAAAAACCAGGAATTTCAAGTTCATTGGAGTCAAAGACAATATGCCTCACCCCCATTTCTGCTGCAAGGGTGATTGCCTCCCTCAGTTCAGATTCAGGATAAGTAGGGGAAGTGGCAGTAGCTGCAACAACCTTATCGCCAAGGGTGTCTTTAGCCACCCTTAGAAGAAAGGTGGAATCCACCCCACCGGAAAAGGCCACGATCACAGAGCCCATCTCTTTCAAAATAGATTTAAGGTTTAAGAGTTTTGAGTTTTGAGTTTCAGGTTTTGAGTTATCCAATCCTTGTCGCTGACCACTGACCACTGACCACTGACCACTGGTTTCTGAGCTTTCCATCAAACCCTCATCGAATCTAAGAGCGAATCACCTATCGGGGCCATAGCAATCAAGGTGCCGGAAGAAGAGCCATTCTGGTAAGAAACGGATGGAGACTCATTTTCCTTTACCTTACCGTATCTGAGTATTATAGATGCTATAAGCTCCCTGTCGTCTTCACTCAACTCCCCTTTGGCCAGAGCGACCGGCCCGGAAAAATCATCCGGCTGGAAAAGTGTATCTCCGCTACCCTTGAACGCCACAAGCTTCTTATTATCATCTTCATCCCTTCCCACTATAACCTTAAGGTCACTGCTGACCCTGAAATGCCGGCCTATCTGCAGAAGCTTCATCTCAGACCATACATTTTTCTCTGAATGGCCAAAATAGTCCTTAAGCCTCCTTGCAAAATTCTCATCCGTAAGAAGGCACCCGCCGGAAGAACATGGGTAGTCATCAACTTCAAGCTCTCTGGCAATCTTTATTTGCTCTTTTCGTGATCGTCCTGAAATACCCAACAGCTTCTCTCTATCAACTATGCCCATCTTTTCAGGTATAGTAACAGGCAGAAGCTTTGCAGAAAGGGGCCTTACAATCAATCCCTCAAGACCGGCCTCTTTCTCTATCAGAAACATTGGATGCTTTCTCTGGGACATCGGCCTCTGGCCCACTACCTCTCCGGTTACTATGAATGATGCGCCTACTGTTGGCATGAGGTCTTTTGCCATCTGGAAAGAGAATATCCTGCAATCGACACACGGGTTTATCCCGCTTCCGTACCCGAATTTAGGGTGTCTTACCACCTCCAGGTACTCCAGCCCCTTATGTACGACCTTGATCTCCACCTCAAAATCCTCAGCCACCTTTATGGCATGGGACTTACAACCCTCCCTGTCCTTGCCGTCGCAGTTGCAGAAAGGGGACTTGAAGTTCAATGCAACTATCTCTATCCCCTGCTCCAGCATAAGCTTAACAGCCAGTGTGCTGTCAAGCCCTCCTGATAACAGGGCAATGGCCTTCTTATTCAATCAATTACCTCCATATTTATTATTCCTTACCTCCTTCAGGAGCGGCCATCTTCACCGGCAACTCGATTATAAAGGTAGTCCCTTCACCAAGTTTACTCTTTACCTTTATCTCACCATTATGTTTCTTTATTATTCCGTAAACAATAGATAAACCCAATCCAGTTCCTTTTCCAGGCTCTTTTGTGGTAAAGAACGGGTCGAATATCTTTGTAAGGTTCCCCTCTGGGATTCCGGCACCGGTGTCGCTTATCTCAACAAAAACCCTTTCTCCTTCCGAATAAGTCTTTATCGTTATCTTTCCTCTATTTTTTATAGAATGGGCTGCATTGACAAGTATATTCATAAACACCTGGTTCAACTGCGTAGGCAGACACTCTACCTCAGGAATGTCACCGTAATCCATTATCACATCAGCCTTGTATTTGAGTTCATTCCATACAATATTAAGGGTGCTGTCCAGGGATGCATGAATATCCACAAACTTCCTCTCCGCATCATCTGCCCTCGCAAAACCTCTGAGGTCCCTGACTATCTTGTATACCCTGAACGCTCCGTCTCTCGATTCCTGTATGAGCTTGCTGAAATCGCTCATGATAAAATCAAACCTGATCTCCATTTTTGTATCGGCCAAATCATCGACCATTGACGAAAGTAAATCATTATTACTGCTTTTGATATTATTTGCCAGAGCCTCGTATTTTTCTATCAGGCGCATGAGATCTTCTCTATATTCCCCCATAGTCCTAAGGTTACTGTTAATAAAGCCGATTGGGTTGTTTATCTCATGGGCAATCCCGGCGGCCAACTGGCCGAGGGATGAAAGCTTTTCCGTCTGCAAAAGCTGCGCCTGGGCTGCCTTTAGTTCCATGTTTATCTTCTGCAACTCCCCAGTCCTCTTATAGACCATCTCCTCCAGGTTCTTGCTGTATCCTTCTATCTGTTCCTTTGATCTCTTTAAATCCTCGGCCATTTTGGCATTATCAACGGCAACTGCAATCTGGCCTGCCATGGTTACCAGGGTATCCTCATCCACTTTATCAAACAGGCTTCCAATGACCTTGTTTATAACCTCTATTACTCCAACGCTCTTGTCTTTTACCAACAGCGGTACGGCAATCATGGATCTGGTCTCAAAACCGGTTTTATCATCCAGTTCTCTATAATACCTCCCGTCCGTCTTAATATCCGTGATAAGAAGCGGTTCCCCATGCTGCAAAACCCATCCGGCTATCCCCTGCCCAGACTTAATCCTGAACTCTCTTACCTCCTCACTCTTTTCACCGAGGGCCACAGTGAAAACCAGTTCCCCTTTGGCTTCATCCAGTAAAAGTACCGAACATGCCTCAGCTCCCAGTACGGACTTTGTTATATCCATAATCTTTTCAAGGAGCTTTTGGAGATCAAGGGTAGACGATACAGCCCTTGAAATAGTTTCAAAGAGTTCAAGCCGTTTGATCCGTTCCTCAAGCCTCTGCGTAAGAGAGCTGTTCTCAACAAGAAGCCTGTTCCTCTCCATGCCTCTGTTTACCGCATGTAAAACCTCCTCTTCCTTCAATGGTTTCCTGATATAATCATAGGCCCCCATCCGAATGGCCTCAATCGCGGAGTCGAGAGAGGCAAAGGCGGTCATTATTATTATCGAAATATCAGTATTTACCTTCTTGATCTGGGGGATCATCTCAAAACCGGAGTGCAAAGGCATGACAATATCGAGGATTACTGCATTTATCTCTTCTTTCTTTAATAGATCCAAACCTTCAAGTGTATCTTTGGCTGTGAAAACTGCATGACCTGCCCCAGTCAGGAGATCTTTAGTGATCTCCCTGATCAATGCATCATCATCGACTATAAGGACGTTTCCCATATCTCATCCTTTAGGGTTCAGAAGCTCGTCAATAGAAAAATCTTCCAGGGCGTCTTCATCTATGAGTATGGCTCCATCTTCAGACCTTGAAACAGTTGATATGCCGGGATAATCCTTTTCTAATGTCTTGAGGACATCATACTGCTTTTTGACCGTCCTGGTAAGGCTCCTGTTCTTCAAAACAAGGTCCCTATAATCAAGTGACTGCCTCACTGTTAATTTCAGTTCTTCATCATTCCACGGCTTTGATATAAATCGGTATACTTCTCCCTTATTAATTGCCGATATGGCAGCCTCCAGGTCTGCATAGCCGGTAAGCATTATCCTGATGGTATCAGGAGAGATATCTTTAACCCTCGTAAGAAAATCGACCCCAGTCATGACGGGCATCATCTGGTCGGATATAACAAGAGAGATCTCCCTGCTTTCTACTATCTTAAGCCCATCTTTCCCGCCTGTAGCCGTAAGTAAATCATAATTCTCTTTTCTGAACAGCCTGACAAGGGAACTCAGGATGTTTTCTTCATCGTCAACAAAAAGAATAGTAGGTTTCATAGGAGCCTCCTGATTATCGGATTAAGGTTTTAGATTCCAGACAAGTTCTCCCTTCCCAGGAGTACCGGTCAGTACAAGCTTTATATACTTAGCTTCAGGAGTTATAAACTCCCTTCCATCAGGAAGATTTAATGGGAACTTCACTGTATATCCCACACTCCATTCTGTAAAATAAGGATAAAACCGTACAACACCGGGCCCTTTCTCTTTAACTTTTTTTATATCAAGCGGAGACACCGTCTCACCCGCATCATTTACAAGGTAAAGCGCCCATATCGGCTCCTTTTTTCCCAAATCGCTCCACTCTATATTTGGTGTGTGTATGGAAAGAAAGAACTCATGATCCTTCTTAGGGGCCTCCATCTCGCCCTTCATGAGCTCATCTCCTTTTTCACCATCCAGCAGGAAGGTATTTATGTATTCGGCTGCATAAGACGCTCTGAATTCCTGGGTCTTGTATGTGGCATTGATTAACACCTTTGTCTCAAAATTTTCATATACCTTCCCTTCCCTTGTCCACTTTTCAAGGACAGATAGGTAGCCACTCTCAGCACGTTTAACAACATTAGGGACAGCGCAGGAAGTTAAAAAAAACAGAGCTATAAGCTGTAAGCCATAAGCTGTAAGCCTCAAAATTTTTCTGACCACCGACCACCGACCACTGACCACTGTCTTCATATCTTCCCTTCTATCTCTTTCTTTGTAAACAATACTTCCAGTTCGTACCCTGCCTCTTTTATACTTTCCCTTCCGCCTTCTCCTCTGTCGACCAGGGACAAAACCCGAACAACATTAAACCCTTCAGCCGTTACCCTTTCTATCGCCTTCAGCATGGAGCCTCCGGTTGTAACCACATCTTCCACCACCGCCACATGCGCCCCTTCTCTCAGGTTTTTTCTACCTTCTATCCACTGCCCTGTACCGTGTCCTTTAGGCTCCTTCCTGACTATAAAGGCAGGAATGGGGTTACCTTCCATATAACTGGTCATAGATATGGCGGTGACAATCGGGTCAGCCCCAAGTGTAGGACCGCCAACTCCTTCTACTTTTTTACCTATCCTAAGCATACCGTACATTAGCCTGCCTATCAAGCAAGCCCCCTCAGCATGGAGGGCAGTCTGCCTGCAGTCAATATAAAAGTCACTTTCCCTGCCGGATGCAAGTATGACCTTTTTCTTCTCGTAAGATTTTCCCCTGAGTATCTCTAAAAGCCTTGTCCTGGAATCCATATCGCCATAACCCCTTTATTCTATTTTTCAAATAACCTAAGCTGTCGCTGTCCCATCCAGGGAAATTCCAATGGATATGAACCGGTGAAACATGCGTCACACGCATTATTGCCATTGGCAACAGAGTGCATACCTTCTGCGCTCAGATAGCCAAGGGTGTCTGATGTTATATATTTGTTTGTCTCTTCTACTGTATGAGATGAGGCTATTAGCTCCTGTCTTGACGGTGTGTCAACTCCATAAAAACAAGGGAACTGTGTAGGCGGTGAAGATATACGGAAATGGACCTCTTTGGCCCCTGCGGCCCTTATCATCTTTATTATCTTCCTCGCTGTGGTCCCTCTGACTATTGAGTCATCCACCACAATCACCCGCTTTCCGACAAGGGCCTCCCGGACGGCATTGAGCTTTATCTTGACTCCAAAATGGCGAATAGACTGCCTCGGTTCTATAAAGGTACGTCCTATATAATGGTTCCTGATCAAACCGGTCTCAAAAGGAAGCCCTGACTCTTCGGCATAACCTATGGCCGCCGGCACCCCTGAGTCGGGGACAGGTATGACCATATCGGCCTCAACCGGATGCTCCCTGGCAAGTTGCTTGCCGAATTTTTTCCTTATCTCGTAAACATTTCGGCCAAATACATTACTGTCAGGTCTCGCAAAGTAAATAAATTCAAATATACACGGGGAGTGCTTTACCTCTGCAAAGGGTTTATGAGAAGTAAGTCCATTGTTATCTATGACAACTATCTCACCTGGCTCTATGTCTCTGATGTACTCTGCCTCCACAAGATCCAGTGCACAGGTCTCGGAGGCCACAATATATGAATTTTTCAGCCTGCCGAGACACAGGGGCCTGAAACCGTTCGGGTCTCTGACAGCCACCATGGAGCTCTCTGTCAGAAAAAGGAGTGAATATGCCCCCTTTACCTGCCCAAGGGCATCCACAAGCCTTTCAAAGAGCCCCCCTTCCCTTGAGGTAGCAATCAGGTGAATGAACACCTCTGTATCTGTTGTTGACTGGAATATGGAGCCGCGGGCCTCCAGTTCATCTCTAAGGATCGAGGCGTTGACAAGATTGCCGTTATGGGCCACAGCAAGTGGGCCTCTGGCATAGTCAACAAGGAGCGGCTGGACATTCTTTAAATGGCTTTCTCCGGCTGTTGAATACCTGACATGTCCTATGGCGCTGTTTCCAGGCAGCCTGCTTAGTGAATCCTCATTAAAGATATCGGCAACAAGCCCCATCTCCTTGTGGCTAAATAGCTTATTTCCGTCAGAAGAGACTATCCCTGCCCCTTCCTGCCCCCTGTGCTGCAATGCATAAAGGCCAAGATAAGTAAGGTTTGCAGCCTCAGGGTGGCCGAAGATACCGAAGATACCGCATTCGTCTTTGAACTTATCCAACATTATTGTCCCAGTCTCCTCGGTATCGCCTCGCTCCAGGCCTTTTCCATCTCTGAAACAGAAATATCTATCAAACCATTAATAACAAGTCTTTCCCCACCTACCCTTCCTATCACAGCTACCGGGGCCATATATTTTGCAGCTATCTTGTTAAATTCAGACAGATTACCTTCAGCCATAGTAACAACTATCCTCGACTGGGTCTCTCCAAATAAAAGGGCGTCCTTCCTTATGTCCAGAGGGATATCAATCTTTGCTCCAATCCTGTCCCCTCCGCCGGTAAAACAGCACTCTGACAGAGCCACAGCAAGCCCGCCCTCGGAACAGTCATGGGCCGATTTTATAAGCCCCTTCTGAATGCCTTCGAGACATGAATCCTGCACAGCCTTTTCAAGAGTCAAATCCATAGCCGGCGGCATCCCCTTCTCAAGGTCATGGATGACCTTGAGGTATTCACTTCCGCCGATTTCCTCCTTGTTCAAACCCAAGAATAGTATCACGTCTCCATCATCCTTGAACCATGATGTGCAGTGATGATCAACGTCTTCCAGCAACCCGACCATCCCTACAGTAGGGGTGGGATATATGGCAACTCCCTGGAGAGTATCTCGCAGGCCTTGCTCAGGCCAAGGGTGGCTTGCTGGAACTGCCACATGATTTCAGGCTTTTCTGGATTGCCGAAGTTCAGACAGTCGGTAATGGCCATAGGCCTGCCGCCTGAACAGACTATATTCCTCGCAGCCTCGGCAACTGCAATCATCCCCCCTGTGTACGGGTCAAGATAGCAGTAGCGAGAGTTGCAGTCAGTGGTCATTGCCAGGCCCTTGGTGGTTCCCTTTACCCTGATAACTGCGGCATCAGAGCCGGGTAAAACAACAGTGTTGGTCCTTACCATATGGTCATACTGCCTGTAAATCCATCTCTTGCTTGCAATAGTTGGAGAGTCCAGCAGTTTCAGGAGGACATCGTTATAATCTGAAGGCTCCATTATTTTTTTCAGATCAAGAAACTGTAACTCGGTTTGATACTCGGGTCTCTTTACAGGCCTGTTGTATAACGGGGCTCCGTCCGCCAGAGGCTTCACAGGAAGCTCTGCAACAGTTTTACCACCCATCTTGATGCGCATAAATCCATCATCCGTGACCCTTCCAACAACAACTGCATCAAGGTCCCATTTTTTAAATATCTCAACAATCTTGTCTTCAGTCCCCTCCCTTGCCACCAGGAGCATGCGCTCCTGAGACTCGGAAAGCATTATCTCGTATGGGGTCATCCCCTCTTCTCTCATAGGAACATCGTCAAGGACCATCTCTATGCCGGTCCCTGCCCTGGAGGCCATCTCAAATGACGAAGATGTAAGACCTGCGGCCCCCATGTCCTGGATACCGACCACATAGTCAGTCTTAAAGACCTCAAGACAGGCCTCAAGGAGGAGCTTCTCAGTAAAAGGGTCTCCAACCTGGACTGTCGGTCTCTTCTCTTCGGACCCTTCGCCAAACTCAGCAGATGCCATGGTCGCCCCATGGATACCATCTCGGCCGGTCTTGGACCCCACATAAATCACAGGATTTCCTATCCCAGAGGCACTTCCCTTGAATATCTTGTCGACCCTCACAAGCCCCACGGTCATGGCATTGACAAGGATATTCCCCTTGTAGCAATCATTGAAATAGACCTCTCCTGCCACTGTCGGTATCCCCATGCAGTTCCCGTACCCGGCTATTCCGGCCACAACACCGTTCAAGAGATACCTCTGTTTCGGATCTTCAAGACTGCCAAATCTAAGAGAGTTAAGATTTGCTACCGGTCTAGCTCCCATGGTGAAGATATCTCTAAGGATCCCTCCAACTCCAGTAGCAGCACCCTGGTAAGGTTCTATAAAGGAAGGATGGTTGTGAGACTCCATCTCACCTGCATTTTCTCCCGGCCCCTGTATGACCCACTGCGCAGTCGTAGGGAAGTTCTTCAGATAAACCTTGGAGGATTTATAAGAGCAGTGCTCACTCCACATGACAGAGAATATGCCGAGTTCAAGCAGGTTTGGCTCGCGGCCAAGTATCTCAAGGACCTTCTGATACTCCTCTACAGTGAGGCCATGGGATGCAACAACTTCTTTTGTAATTTTTGTCTCTGTCATCCCATCTTCTCCGATATCTCATCAACCGTTATCTTGAGGTCTTCCACAGCAGTCTCCATAGAATCTATGGCAAACTTGATCTCTGTCAAAAGGCCGTAAAGTTCTTCATTCATTGCAAGAAAGGTGCACTTCTTGGAATCCTTTGAGAAGAGTTCACACTCGGTGGTACACTCGCATTTCATAAACGGGCATATAGCCATATAGCACCTCTCCTGTAAAGAGACCCGACGAGCGGTCTCTACCGTATCATTTTATTAGTGACTCAAAAACCCTCTTACCGTCTATGCTCCCCATTATCTCTTCAGCGCATCTCTCTGGATGTGGCATCATACCCAGTACGTTCCTCTTCTCATTACATACTCCTGCAACATTCAAAAGTGATCCATTTGGATTTGCATTATCTGTAGTTTTTCCATCAGCATCGCAGTAGCGAAATACAATCTGCCCATTGTCCTGAAGCCTCTTTAATGTCTGATCATCTGCAAAGTAATTGCCATCCGCATGGGCAATGGGTATGCTTACAACCTCTCCCTTATTATAAAGTCTGGTAAACGGTGTATCGCTGTTTTCGACCTTTAGATACCTGTTTTCACAGATAAACTTCAGGTCCCGGTTCCTCATAAGCACACCAGGAAGAAGCCCTGCCTCAACGAGTATCTGAAAGCCGTTACATATCCCTATAATAAGCCCGCCGCCGTCTGCAAACTCCTTCACTCCCTTCATCACTGGGGAAAACTTTGCTATAGCCCCTGTCCTAAGATAATCGCCATAGGAAAATCCTCCGGGAAGTATAAGGCAGTCAAACCCGTTTATTTGGGTCTCCTTATGCCAGATATATTCTGCTTCCTGCCCAAGAACATTTTTTACCACATGATAGCAGTCATGGTCGCAGTTCGAACCAGGAAATACAACTATTCCAAATTTCATTTATCTCCATCCTTTTAGGACGCTGATTATCGCTGATTTTCAAGATCAATCTGCGTAAATCATGAAAATCATGTAAATCTGCGTTCATTTTTTTCAATCAATTTCAAATCTGTAATTCTCGATCACCGTATTCGCCAGCATCTTCTCGCACATCTCTTTGACCTTCTTCTCAGCCTCACTCTTCGGCATCTCGGTCAGTTTTAACTCTATAAACTTTCCAATCCTAACATCCTGGGCCTCTTTGTAACCGATTGACTCCAGGGAGTGCTGAACAGCCTTTCCTTGAGGATCTAAGACCCCATTTTTAAGCGTAACATAGATCTTCGCTATCATCGCTCTCTCCTTCATTTATAAACCAAGATTATTATCTTAACCAGCTAAAACGTAGCACCCCAGCATCTTCAATCGGATCAAACTCATGATGGTCTGTCGATATAACAACACCATTTTCCCGTTCTGCCAGTGATAGAACAAAAGAATCGGCATAAGAGATTTTATAAGAGGTCTTGTACTTACCCACTAACTGAATAAAGGGAATGTCTAATGTCCAGATGACATTAATGGGAAGTTTAGCGATGTCATCAAACAATTCACGTGCTTTTTCTTCTCCAGAAATACGCAAAGAATCATAATAGACCTCACCGATATTTATAGAATGCATGAAAAATCTGATTTTGCGATCTTTTAACAACTTTTCGCTTCCTTTTTCCTGGCGAAGGTATGCAATCAAGGCACAGGCATCTACAATGTAATTTGTTACTTTTTGAGCCACTTTGCTTCCTCTTTCTTGATTTCTTCCTGCTTACTACGTGCAAATTCGCTGCTGGTAGACAAATGTTTCTTATACTTACCACATAAAGAGTCAATTATATCAGGCTCAGGAGAAACAGCCCTGGTCTTATGACTTAAGAAATCTACAAAATCCAACACCTCGGAAAGCTGGAAGGAATTAAGATGCTGAATGTCCTTCATGATTTTTTGTTGAATATGGGTGTCCATATATAACCCTCCCTTTGCATCAACCGTCAGGATATCTTCTTTATGCCGCAATTCCTTCGCTCCCTCTTGTCATTGAGACGAACACCATGACCTCATAAACCTTGACCCCCTGCGACACAAGGTCTTTAAATCTCATTACGATTTTAAGGTCAATTTTAAGGTCTATTTCGTGCATCTCCAAAGCAATGGCGTATAATGGTTGGGCTGCTCAGTTGTTCCAATGTAAGGTTATATTTCAAATCTAATTTATCGATGTTCATTATCCGGGTACCTCCTTTTCCTCACGGTATTAATAAATCCCCATAAAAACTGGTGTGGTGAAATAATTTACTTTGAATAAACCACTCTTGTCGGGAAGGGTATCTCTATCCCGTCTTCCTGAAATCTCTTTAATATCAGCATGTTAATTGCATCCTGACTTGGAACCTTATCTCCAAACTTTTCAGTGGTATAGAGCAACATAAGCTCAAGGGAAAAGTCCCCAAATTTAGTAAAAAAAACATCGGGGGCAGGTTCCTTCACCACCGAGGGAGCGGAAAGGGCACATTCCTTCATGATATTTTTGGCCTTCTCTATATCACTGCCATAGGCAACGCCTACTGTAATCTTGTTCCTGGTCTTAGGACTTGGAAAGCTCAGGTTCACCACCTTGGTATTTACCAGCTCTGCATTCGGGACCACAAGGACGTTCTGCTCAGGGGTCATTATCCGTGTGCTTCTGAGGCCAATGTCAAGAACATCCCCGACCTGCCCGCCGGTAAGCTCTATCCTGTCTCCTATCCCGAAAGGCCTGTCTACCATGAGGGTAAAACCGGAAAGCATATTTGTAAGGGTCTCTTTAGCTGCAAGACCTATGGCAAGAGAGCCCACACCCAGGGCAGTAAGAAGGGAAAGGACATCGTACCCGAAATGCCTGAGAACTGTGATGAGCCCCATCACTAAGATAACGATGTTCGCAACCTTCTCTACCAGAGGGATAAGCTGGTCATCCACCGTGGTTTCCGTCTTTGCCGCGATCTCGCTGCCGTACCACTCTATAAGTGTGTCAACTACCCGAAGGGCTATGCTTATTGCAATGCCAACCCCAAGGACAAAGACGATACCGTCGGCTAAGGCCTTAACCTTTGGCTCTAAAGGAAGTCTGGCAATAGATATATAAAGGCCTATTAGGATTATTATGAAATAGACCGGTTTCTTGATAGCCTCTATTATGCGGTCGTCCAGGTCGCTTTCCGTGAACTTAGCCAGTTCAGGTGCCCAACGGGTGAGTATATAAAGGGTCATCCTGGCAGCTATCCACGAAACACCGAGGATAGCAATGGAAATCAATGTTTCGTTGAGCCAGACGGGGATATTCATCTCTATTTAAAGACCCTGTTGAAGATGTGATCGATACTCTTGAGATGATAGTGTAAATCAAACGAACTTTCAATCTCTTTTTTGTCCAGATACCTTGTCACATCTTGGTCTTGAAGGAGTAACTCCTTGAAGTCCTTCCCCTCTGACCACACCTTCATGGCATTACGCTGAACAAGGCTATAAGCCTCTTCCCTGCTTGCCCCCTTTACCGTCAAGGCCAGCAATACCCTTTGGGAATGGATAAGGCCGTGGAGTTGGTTCAAGTTCTTCATCATGTTTTCGGGGTATACAATAAGTTTATCCATAAGGTCCGCAAAGCGGTTAAGCATGTAGTTCATCATTATGGTACTGTCCGGCCCTATCACCCTCTCAACTGATGAATGGCTTATGTCTCTTTCATGCCACAACGCCACGTTCTCCATGGCCGCAAAGGAGTTAGACCTTACCAGCCTTGCCAGTCCTGTCAAGTTCTCGGCTGATATGGGGTTCCTCTTGTGGGGCATGGCTGACGACCCTTTCTGACCCGGAGAGAAGTACTCTTCCGCTTCCAACACCTCCGTCCTCTGGAGGTGCCTGAGCTCTACAGAGAAGTTTTCGATAGAGGATGCGATAAGCGCCAATGTAGTAAAGAACTCTGCATGCCTGTCTCTCTGTACCACCTGGGTTGATACAGGCTCAGGCGTGAGTCCCAGGTGCTTGCATACATACTCCTCCACGAAGGGCGGGATGTTGGCGAATGTCCCAACAGCGCCGGATATGGCGCCGCAGGAGATCACTTCCTTTGCCCTCTCCATCCTCGCAAGGTTCCTTTTCATCTCTTCGTACATGAGGGCCATCTTAAGGCCGAATGTCACAGGCTCGGCATGGATGCCGTGGGAACGCCCCATCGTAGGGGTCATCTTGTGCTCCATCGCCCTCCTCTTCAACACCTCCATGCACCTCTTTATGTCGGATATGATTATCTCGGACGCCTCTTTAAGAAGCACCGCAAATGATGTGTCAATAAGGTCCGACGATGTCATCCCCTTATGCAAAAACCTGGACTCAGGCCCTATGCTCTCGTTTACAGATGTCAGAAACGCTATAACGTCATGCTTCACCACCTTCTCTATCTCATCGATCTTCTTGACATCGAAACTGGCCTTCTTCTTTATGACCTCGATGGCCTCCTCCGGCACCTCGCCCAGCTCCGCCCAAGCTTCCGTAGCCAGTATCTCCACCTTGAGCCATGTCTGGTACCTCTTTTCCACTGTCCATATCGCCGCCATCTCAGGGCGGGTGTAACGCTCGATCATTTATGATTCTCCTTTTGTTCCAATATTATGAGGTTCTATTTATCTTGAACTATATCTTCGGGGTTTAG
This sequence comes from Deltaproteobacteria bacterium, assembly GCA_016844545.1. GTDB lineage: Bacteria > Desulfobacterota > JAENJC01 > JAENJC01 > JAENJC01 > JAENJC01. The sequence continues at coordinate 15,052 of JAENJC010000022.1, forward strand.
CCAGACTATCTTCCCATCACGCCAGACAGCAATTGGGTTTCCAGCCCTCTTATGCTGTAATAAGGCTTCATGGACTGCTTGTTTTAAGGCCCTGTCAATCAACGTCCCTTCGGCAAATATCTGGTCAATGTTTTTTTCACGCGCTTCTCTCATTCCTTCGCTCCCCCTTCAATAACATTCCATTTTTCGGTGTCATTTATTGTATGAACATCTTTTCCGTCCCCTGCCGCAATTACTTTGGGACCGGAGGGATCGGAGTTATCATAAAAACGCCAGCTTTCTGTCAACGGCTGATATAGTTGGAAAAAGTTTCTAATACCGGCTTTATACCGCCGCCGGACAACATCTTCCGGCACATTGTGCCCACCCATGCGCACCCGCTCCTGCACGCGGGCAACTGCAAACTCAGGACTCGGCAGCCATAGAAAAACCAGATTACATATATATCCTGTCTTACGCAAATCGTCAATCCAGGACGCAAACGTGCGGCTGGCAAGGGTTGTCTCAAAGGCAAAATCCACTCCCTCTTTCGCGAGGTAGTGCAGGCGCTCCAACATTATGCGCCCTGCATGAAATGCCGCTGTCTCCGGCTGGAAGGCAGATAAGCCTTGAGCGATCACATCCGCGTTGACGAATTCTTTAACCCCAAGCGTCCCTTGGAGTAATGAAGGGGCTGTCGTTGATTTACCGGCACCGTTAGGCCCAGCGATTATGATGATGTGTGGGTGTTGGATAGTCATTACTTAACCCCAGACAGCCGCTCTCCTACAAATTCCTTCAACCCGCCTTCCGGCCGCATGCCGCAAGAGCCGCAGGCCTTTCAATGCCGCCGGGCAGGAACGGTTTTTTAAGGAGCCGATGCCCTGTTATTCTTTTCCATCTCAGGTATCTTGTCCCATGTCAAGGGCTGACCCCTTTTATTGCTTGTCCTCGCATCATAGCAATTGCCCGTTGTTATCTGCCTGTTTTTCAAATGACTGATGGATTAAAGACATGACATAATCCAATTCATCGAATGATTGGATTCCAACCTCTACATCTCCATTTCCCCAGCGGCCTAAACCGGTGACGTCCTTACATACTCCCTTATGATCATTTATCTCGTTGAATTTCATATTGAGAGATAAGCGCAGGCGGCTCTTTTGCGGAACTATATCTACAAAATTGGTTGAGGCCTTATAGGCGATATAAAGTTTCTTGAATTCCTCCTTAACCGATGCGTCGATATTAAGTATACGTTTCCTAAGGTGTTCAAACAATTCCCTCATATCCCCCTGTAGATATCCATGACCCTCAATTGTATCAATTGTATAAGAATCAACCTCTTCTTCTGAAGTTTTAAAATATTTCATCACCACTTCCACCGGTAGATCCGGTGCAAGCCATATCGTCTTTGCAATGTCTATCAGATTTTTTGCCCTGATTTCGATCTCATCCTTATCCCATTTTTCCAGCTTGGCTAACCCCCTATTGAGCCTAAGAGGGCTGTCAGCAAATCCACCCTTCATATCACGCTTCTCTATGAACGGCCTATCGCTAAGCTCTGAGTTATAGCCGGTAAGGGTTAGATTTCCTATGGTATGAAGTTTATCTGTATGTACCTGTTTCCATAACGGGCCAAGCATTTTCTGCCATTCTGGAGAAAGCTTTTCGTTTTGCGGCATGATGTGCTCAATTGTGTAATCTTCAATCTTCACACGCTCCTTGCGGTCATAGTTCTCAAGCTTCCTGAGCAGATAGTTGCGAATACGGGCGTTATAAATATCTTTGATTAAGAATTCTTTTTCAAACTCGTCATCCTCCGGGAATCTCCGATAAGAGTCTTTCCACATAAAGGCTGCCTGAATACTTTCAAGATAATTGGCCTTATCAATTTCCTTACTCAAGGTAGCAAATGTCTTGTTCATTGAGTTTGTTGGTATCCCACATATTGATCGGCGCATCACGTAGCTTTCTACAAGCTTGGCAATCTTTACAAACTCCTCTCTACTTAAAACCTGCGTTGAATAATCTTCATAGATATCCATAAGGAAGGGATATGCAACATCAACCCTCAGTTCGTTAATATCCTTGAATCCACGCCCCAAGTCCTTATCGGGTTCCCTATCCAAAACCATGTTCATAAAATACTTGGCATACTTATAAATATCAGCCACTATCTCCCTAACACTTCCTTTGTTCTCCCGGGAATATCCTTTAAAGACTTCATAGACCTCTCGAATATTTGGAATGCGACCTGTCTTGACCGTGAGATAATCACGCATAAATCGGTCAAATAAAGCAGCATAATCAGTTGGCCCAAGGCTCTGCTCCATTGGATACCAGTATTCGTTGTATAGAGCCTCCTGCTCTTTAGGTTCCAAACCCATGAGGATGTAGTTACGGATGAGATCGGCCTGGCTAAGTTCAAGTCCTGTGGAGTTAAGGCTCTCAAAGATCAGTTGGGGATTGTCATGGTCTCGGTTCAAGGATATATCAACAACAATAAGCTTTGACAGTCCCTGGTATACTGTCATCAGGTCTTCTGTCTTCTTTATGCGCTCCTCGAGAAAATCAAAATTATCCACAACCCTTTTAGAAGCATTTCCTGGAAGCTCTCTGTTATCAAACAGATTAAATAAGGTTGTTTTATCACTTTGGGTAAGGAGGAGCTTATAACGAAGATCCCCATCCTCCTCATTGTTAAATAGGAAGTAATTATTGATCTTCTTCTGGTTTATCTCACCCTCAATCCCTCTCTGCTGGATTCCCCGGCCTAAGGCACAGAGTAAAATACTGAGGGTTGTTAAACGCTGCTGACCGTCTATTACAAGAAGTTGAGGAATTGAAGAATGGCTGTACAAGCCCTTTTCTACATAAACAACAGAACCGATAAAATGTCCGGACACGCTCGGATCGGCTGCTCTTATAATATCTTTCCAAAGTTGTTCACATTGAGGTCTTGTCCAACTGTAAGTGCGCTGGTATATGGGGATAATGAACTGAACGGACTTACGCATAAATTCGATAAACTTTGTGGCGTTGGCTAACATATGCCTCCAGCTGACTTACAAAATTAGTTAACAAGAACTATTCCAGTCAATAGTGAAAATTAGGGACAGCGACCATTATCCTGTTATCCTCATCACAAATTTATGCTCAAGGCTTACTCCTGTTGATAAAGCAAGGTATCCCCCCGCTTCCAGCCAAGTTGCCTCTCATTCCAGCCCCTCAAATCTTGGATCAGTAATCGCCCTCTTTTTGAAGCCTATGGTCTTGTAAAAATTACGCCAACTCCCAGGGCTTTGGCTCTTTCAATGATAAATCTCTTGCAGCGTGGATGACAGTAAGGATTAAGATACGATGAGATTCAGCACGATACATAATGCGGTAGTTTTGGAACACTATCTCCCGGATGTTCTCTTCTTCTGCTTCCGGCACATTCCTTCCCATTCCTGGAAATAGCACCAATCCTTCAACTGCCTCTATAATCCTTCCAAGGAATCGAGAGGCATAGTATTCCGAGTCTCTTCCGATATACTCCCGGATACTTTCCATATCCGACAAGGCCGGTTCAGTCCATTCTATTCTCATTACGATAAAAATCTCTTTTTGACTTCTTCATGAGAAACTACCCGTCCTTCTTCCGCAGCCTTCAATGCAGTTTCCAGTTTCTTCCTTACATAGAACTCATACATGATATCATCCCAGGTTGCCTGTTCCGGCAATTTGTCAATGAGTTTTCTTGCCTCTTCTTTTGCAATCTGCATAATCTTTACCTCCTTTTCAAAAAGTCCAACTTGCTTTGCAAAGAATATCAAACAGGATAAAGGGAGTCAATCAAACAAGCGCCGCATTGATCTATTTATCCCACTCAAACGCCCCTTAATCCGCTCTTCCCATCCCTTATCTCAACACCCTTTTCTGTAAAAGTTCTTGCAGGTCACGCCTTCCGTCAAGAACACAATGGACAAAGACCTCTGCTTTGCGAATTTCGTAGATTATTCTGAACGGCTTGTAATGAATCTCCTTGAAATCAAAAACGCCTATCCGTTCCAGTTCCGGCGTAATATGGCCGCGCAAAGGAAAGGTTTCGAGCCTTTGAACAGCTTCTTCAATATGGTCAAGCAGCGTGTCGGCCTGTTCCACTGAATCGTTCACTGCAATATACTGATAGATGTCAAGGAGGTCTTTTTCCGCATCTTCAACCAGATGGACAGTGAATCTCATTTCTCGCGAAGCCCCGCGGCTCTTTTCCTCACATCTCTGAAAGCCTCTCTGAAAGGCTTGATTTTTCCATCTTCGAGATTTTTCCGGCTCATTGCCAGGATTTTCAACAATGCAAGGGACTCCTGCATCTTTTCGTATTCGTTTATGTCCTGCAAGATCACTTTCGCCTCGCCGTTTTGCGTGATTACCATAGTCTTGTGGCCTTCGACAATATCTCTAATGACCTCCGACGCATGCGCCTTGAAATAACTTATTGGTTTAATATCTTCGCTAAGTTTCATCTTCCCCTCCCGCAGATTGACTAAAATATAGTCTATATTTTAGTCAATCGCAATGCAACTTCTTTTCGTCCGTCCTTATACAAAACAGCCTTAATCACTCCCACTCAAACGCCTCATAAATACCCTCATCCCTTCTCCTCTGGGCGGTCTTGCTCTTGTAGCTCCCTTTTTTCACCTTCACACCTTTGCGATTCAATATCTTTTCGATATAGTCAAGGTGCGGACATGGCGGATAATGGGCGCTGTCCGTGACCATGCATGATGATAGGTGTATAACTATCTCATCCTTTTCTATGTTCGCCTTCTTCTTTGCCCTCTTTATAAGGTTTTCTGTGACCCGTCCTATGCGCCTTCCTGGACAGCCTCCGCAGTTGAAGGGGACGACCATGATTCGATCTTCTTTTGAATATCCGGTAAATGCATCAATCCGCTCGTGGAATGAATTGACGCAGGCAAACCCGCTGCATCGCTCCTTTGCAAAGTCGCACTGGATGATGCCAATCAGTTTGACGCTTTTATTTTCCATTGTTTATTACTCCCTTACTTCTGGGGACAGTCCCGATTTTACCTCCCCGCACTTCGTGCTCCAAGCTTCCCTCCTGTTTTAGGAGGGGATGAAGGGGTGCTAATCGGTAATCAAACCACCCCTACCCCTCCTTATCCAAGGAGGGGAGTCGGAATTAAATGGGTGGTTAAATCTTTACTCCACCACCATTGCCTTATAACCAAACAGTTTCTCCACTCCTTCTTCAAGGGCAGGAGTTGGCGAAACACCGTCGTGCAAGGCGATTATCGTCTCACCTGTATTATGGATAGTAATATGCAGAAATGACGGACAGTTACCATTATATCCTTCAAGTAATTCCTTAAGTTTTATCAGGTGCTCTTTTGTCAGGC
>JAENJC010000134.1 GCA_016844545.1 Deltaproteobacteria bacterium
AAGGGAGTGGTCGCACGGCGAGGTAAAGAAGCCTGAAACCATAAACTATAGGACCTTCAAGCCTGAGAGGGATGGTCTTTTCTGTGCCAAGATATTTGGCCCGACCAAGGATTACGAATGTAACTGCGGGAAATACAAGAGGCTTAAGCACAGAGGTGTGGTATGCGAAAAGTGCGGCGTGGAGGTCATCCAGTCAAAGGTTAGAAGAGAGAGGCTTGGCCACATAGAGCTTAATGCCCCAGTGGCGCATATATGGTTTCTTAGGAGCCTTCCAAGCAGGATAGGGACACTTCTTGATATGACCCTTAGGGATCTGGAGAAGGTGCTCTACTTTGAGTCATATGTTGTAACCAACCCAGGGAACACTCCTCTCAAGGAGAAGGAGATCCTTTCCGAGGACAGATACAGGAAGGCGGTAGAAGAATACGGTTCGGAGTTCTCAGCGGATATGGGCGCTGAGGCCATAAAGGAGATACTGAAACGGCTTGACTTAAATAAGCTTTCAGCAGAACTTCGTGACGAGATGAGGAAGACAGCCTCTGAGGCCAAGAAAAAGAAGCTGGCTAAAAGGCTTAAGATAATGGACGGAATACTTGCGTCCGGCAATAAATCTGAATGGATGATCCTCAATGTTATTCCCGTGCTTCCTCCGGACTTGAGACCATTGGTCCCGCTTGACGGCGGCAGGTTCGCTACATCCGACCTCAACGACCTTTACAGGAGGGTTATAAACAGGAACAACAGGCTGGCAAGGCTTCAGGAGCTTAATGCCCCTGAGATCATTATAAAGAACGAGAAAAGGATGTTGCAGGAGGCTGTAGATGCTCTCTTCGACAACGGTAGAGGCGGAAGGGTCATCACAGGCCCCAATAAGCGACCGTTAAAGTCTCTTTCAGACATGATAAAGGGGAAGCAGGGGCGGTTCAGGCAGAACCTCCTCGGTAAGAGGGTGGACTATTCAGGGCGTTCAGTTATTGTGGTCGGCCCAACCTTAAGGCTCCACCAGTGCGGCCTGCCAAAGAAGATGGCGCTGGAGCTGTTCAAGCCTTTCATATACAACAAGCTTGAGCAGAGAGGAATCGCCACTACCATAAAGAGCGCCAAGAAGATGGTGGAAAAGGAGAGGCCTGAGGTATGGGATATACTTGAAGAGGTAACAAGAGAGCACCCGGTGCTTCTAAACAGGGCGCCAACCCTTCACAGACTTGGTATCCAGGCCTTTGAGCCTGTGCTTATAGAGGGCAAGGCCATACAGCTGCACCCACTGGTTTGTACCGCTTTTAATGCCGATTTTGATGGCGATCAGATGGCTGTGCACATCCCCCTTTCCATAGAGGCGCAGATCGAGGCCAGGACCCTGATGATGTCGACCAACAACATCCTAAGCTCTGCCAGCGGTAAACCCATTATAGTCCCAAGTCAGGACATAGTCCTCGGCATCTATTATATGACACGGGAGAAGGCCTTTGCCAGAGGCGAAGGAAAGGTATTTGCAAGTTTTGAAGAGGTCAGGATGGCCCACGATGCCGGCGAGATAGATCTTCAGGCATGCATAAAGGCCAGGATGCCGAAATCAAGCTCCGCAGAGAAGAGTCGTATTGTAGATACAACAGTTGGAAGGGTTGTCCTGAGCGAGATAATCCCAGATGAGATACCTTTTGAAACCATAAACAGGGTAATGAACAAAAAGGAGCTTGCGAATCTTGTAGATCTGAGCTACCGCCTTGCTGGAAGCAAGAAAACGGTTCTCCTGGCAGACCGCCTGAAGGACCTTGGTTTTGAATATTCTACCAAGGCAGGTATGTCTATCTCTATAAAGGATATGAAGACCCCAGCCAAGAAGGGGCAGCTGATAGAAGGGGCGAATAAAGAGGTTCAGGAGATTCAGAACCAGTATACCGAAGGCCTTATCACGGACGGCGAGAGGTACAACAAGGTGGTTGATATATGGGCGCAGGTTACCGAGGAGATTGCTGCCGAAATGATGCGGGAGTTGGGAACCGAAGTGGTTGTTGGTCCTGACGGAGCGAAGAAGAAGGTTCTAAGCAGGAATTCCATATTTATGATGGCCGATTCCGGCGCCAGAGGCTCTGCTCAGCAGATAAGACAGCTGGCCGGGATGAGAGGCCTGATGGCCAAGCCGTCAGGTGAAATCATAGAAACCCCAATTACCGCAAATTTCAGGGAGGGGTTAACGGTTCTTCAGTACTTCATATCTACCCACGGCGCAAGGAAAGGTCTGGCCGACACGGCGCTGAAAACAGCCAATTCAGGGTATCTGACCCGCAGACTGGTGGATGTGGCCCAGGATGCCATAATTACAGAGCCGGACTGTTCAACCATTGACGGTATATGGATCAACTCCCTCGTAGAAGGAGGAGAGATTATAGAAAGGCTCGGCGACAGGATCCTCGGGAGGGTTACCCTTGAGGATGTCATAGACCCCTTCACCGGCGATGTGATAGTTGAGGCGAACACACAGCTTGATGAAGAGCTTGTGCAAAAAATAGAGGATGCAGGTATAGACAGGATAAAGATCCGCTCAGTTCTTACCTGCCAGGCAAAGCGTGGTATCTGTGCCATGTGCTACGGCAGAGACCTTGCCAGCGGCAAGATGGTTAACAGAGGGGAGGCCGTAGGTGTTATCGCAGCCCAGTCCATAGGCGAGCCAGGGACACAGCTTACCATGAGAACCTTCCATATCGGGGGCGCAGCCTCCCGTAGGGCTGAACAGACGACCCTTGAAGCAAGAAACGATGGAAGCGTGAAGTTTATAAACATCAACACAGTGCGGAGCAGGGAAGGACAGCTTGTGGTCATGAACCGTAATGGAGAGCTTGCTATCCTTGACGAAAGTGGAAGGGAGAGGGAAAGGTATTCCCTTATTTACGGGGCAAAACTCAAGATTGAGGAAGGAAATAAGGTGAAGTCCGGGGCCATTCTTGCTGAGTGGGATCCCTATACCCTGCCCATACTCACTGAGGTGACAGGTAGAGTAAAGTACGGCGACCTAGTAGAGAACATGACTATGCAGGAGCAGTTCGATGAGGTTACAGGCCTTTCCAGAAGGGTTGTTATCGAGTCGAAGGATACTGAGTTAAGGCCTAGGATCTCCATAAAGGACGAATCGGGCAGGACAGCTAAGATACCGGGAACATCGGCCCTGGCTCGCTATCTGATCCCTGTTGGAGCTACCATCAACGTTTCAGACGATCAGGAGATGTTTGCGGGTGACGTAATAGCAAAGATCCCGAGGGAAACTACAAAGACGAAGGACATAACAGGCGGTTTGCCGAGGGTAGCGGAACTCTTTGAAGCCAGAAAGCCAAAGGAATGCGCCATTATAAGCGAGATAGACGGTATCGTGTCATTTGGAAAGGATGTGAAAGGCAAGAGAAGGGTTATAGTAACGCCGGAAGTAGGAGAGCCTGCTGAGTATCTTGTCACTAAGGGGAAGCACATAAGTGTTCATGAGGGCGATCACATAAAAGCTGGTGAGGCTCTAATGGACGGTTCCTCCAATCCTCATGATGTGTTAAGGATCCTGGGTGATAAGGAACTGGCCAAGTATCTTGTTGATGAGATCCAGGAGGTATACAGGCTTCAGGGTGTCAAGATAAACGACAAGCACATCGAGGTTATAGTACGCCAGATGCTGAAAAGGGTGAAGATAAAGGATGTGGGAGACACGGAGTTCCTTGCAGGCGAGCAGGTGGAAAAAGCAATCTTCGAGGAGATAAATTCTAGAATGATGGCTGACGACAAGAAGCCAGCGATAGGTGAATCCCTGCTACTGGGGATTACAAAGGCTTCCTTGAGCACGGACAGCTTCGTCTCCGCAGCATCGTTCCAGGAGACCACGAGAGTCCTGACGGAGGCTGCCCTTGCCGGAAAGGTTGACAATTTATATGGTCTTAAGGAGAATGTCATTGTGGGAAGGCTTATCCCGGCTGGGACAGGTCTTTCGATATATAAAAATGTAGAGCCGCATGTGGAAAAATAAAAATTCAGCACTGTTAAAAAAGGCTTGACAAAGGATTGGAGAGTTGATAAACTTCCGTTCTTTACGTGAACTGCGCCAAGAAGAGGGCGCGGACAGGCCTTGATAATGGAAAGGGATGGAGTAGTATATGCCAACAATTAATCAGTTAGTAGCGAATGGCAGGGAGAAGATGGTCGTAAAGACCACTGCGCCTGCCCTTAAAAACTGCCCTCAGAAGAGAGGTGTCTGTGTCAGGGTGTATACCACGACCCCTAAGAAGCCGAACTCTGCTCTCAGGAAGGTGGCCAGGGTGCCCTATATCCCCGGGGTGGGGCATAATCTGCAGGAGCATTCCATGGTGCTGATCAGGGGTGGCAGAGTGAAAGATCTTCCTGGTGTCAGGTATCATATAGTAAGGGGAATACTTGATTCTGTGGGAGTTCAGAACAGGAAGCAGAGCCGTTCCAAATACGGCGCTAAGAGACCAAAATAGAGAGAAATTAAAACCGATAGAGATAGGTGAGGTAGTTATGCCGAGAAGAAGAGAAGTAATAAAAAGGGAAGTCCTTCCAGACCCCAAGTATAATGACAAGGTTGTAGCTAAGTTTGTTAGCTGTATTATGAGGAACGGTAAAAAGAGTACTGCTGCCGGAATACTTTACGGCTCTTTTGACATAATACAGGAAAAGACGAAGGATGAACCGGTAAAGGTTTTTAAGAAGGCTCTCGACAACGTGAAGCCTGTTCTTGAGGTTAAATCCAGAAGGGTAGGCGGAGCCACGTATCAGGTGCCCGTGGAAGTTATGGCGGGCAGGAGGGTTTCTCTCGGAATGAGGTGGTTGGTGGATTATGCTAAGAAGAGGGGAGAGAAGACCATGACGGAGAAGCTGGCCGGCGAACTCCTTGATGCATATAACAACAAGGGTTCGGCAGTGAAGAAGAGAGAGGACACACACAAGATGGCAGAGGCAAATAAGGCCTTTGCTCATTATAGATGGTAATTGTTGGGTGTGGCTGTTTTAAACCCGCCCCACAGAAATTATAGATTGATTTAGGAGATTTGTTTTGGCAAGGACGATATCGTTAGATAAATGCAGAAATATAGGTATCATGGCTCACATCGACGCCGGAAAGACAACAACAACTGAGAGGATTCTCTTTTATACCGGTGTGACGTATAAGATTGGTGAGGTCCATGATGGAACTGCAACCATGGACTGGATGGAGCAGGAAAAGGAGAGGGGGATCACTATTACCTCCGCTGCGACCACCTGTACGTGGAAAGACCACAGGGTAAACATTATCGATACCCCGGGGCATGTGGATTTTACCATAGAGGTAGAAAGGTCGCTCAGAGTGCTTGATGGCGCTGTGGCTGTATTTTGTTCTGTCGGCGGCGTTGAGCCGCAGTCTGAAACTGTATGGAGACAGGCCGATAAATACAAGGTTCCGAGGATTGCATTCATAAACAAGATGGACAGGATTGGCGCTGATTTCAAGCGTGGCGTACAGATGATGATAGACAGGCTTGCCGCTAATCCTATTCCTATTCAGCTTCCGATCGGGATAGAGGACACCTTTAAGGGGGTCATAGACCTTATAAGGATGAAGAGTCTAACCTATGTGGATGAATCCATGGGGGCCGATTATGTCCTTGGAGACATCCCTGCCGATTTGATGGATGAGGCTCTTGCGTACAGGGAAAAACTTATTTCAGCCATAACCGATTACGATGACGCAATGACGGAAAAGTACCTGGAAGGCAAGGAGATAACCGAAGAGGAGATAAAGAGGGCGCTCAGGAAGGCTACTATGGATATCAAGGTAATTCCTGTTCTGTGCGGATCTTCATTTAAAAACAAAGGGGTTCAACCTCTTCTTGATGCAGTGATAGATTTCCTTCCGTCCCCTCTTGATATAAAAAAGGTTGTCGGTATAAACCCAAATACAGGTGCCGAGGATGTCAGAAAGGCTGATGATGGCGATCCTCTATCGGCCCTGGCCTTTAAGATAATGACAGACCCGTTTGTGGGACAGCTTGCATTCGTAAGGGTTTATTCTGGATGCCTTAATGCCGGTTCTTATGTATACAACTCGACAAAGGATAAGAAGGAGCGCATCGGCAGACTTCTCAAGATGCATGCCAATAAGAGGGAGGATATTAAAGAGCTTTATGCCGGAGATATAGGAGCGGTTGTCGGTTTAAAGGACACATTTACCGGTGATACCCTCTGCGACGAGGGCAAGCCTATTATCCTTGAGGTCATGGTCTTCCCTGAACCGGTTATATCGATTGCAATTGAGCCGAAGACCAAGGCAGACCAGGAGAGGCTTGGTGTATCCCTCAACAAGCTGGCAAGTGAAGACCCGTCCTTCAGGGTGAAGACCGATGAAGAGACTGGCCAGACCATTATATCCGGGATGGGAGAGCTTCACCTCGAAATTATTGTGGACAGGCTTCTCAGGGAGTTCAAGGTTGAGGCCAACGTAGGCAAGCCTCAGGTTGCATATAGAGAGGCAATTACCAAGAAGGTCGAAGTAGAAGGCAAATATATTAAGCAGTCCGGCGGACGCGGGCAGTATGGACATATATGGCTTGAACTGGAGCCGCTCGAACCAGGTAAGGGTTTTGAGTTCGTGAACAAGATTGTCGGTGGTGCGGTGCCCAAGGAGTATGTCTCTGCCGTTGAAAAGGGTGTAAAGGAGGCCATGGAGAACGGTGTGATGGCTGGGTACCCCCTGGTAGATCTTAAGGCGACTGCATTTGATGGTTCATACCACGATGTGGATTCTTCGGAGATGGCCTTTAAGATAGCCGGTTCCATGGCCCTTAAAGAGGGAACCATGAAGGCAAGTCCTGTCCTCCTTGAGCCGATCATGGCGGTTGAGGCCGTGACACCGGACGATTTCATGGGGGATGTTATAGGCGACCTCAATTCACGACGTGGACGGATCATGGGAATGACCTCCAGGGCCGGTGCGCAGGTTGTGGAGGCGCAGGTGCCGTTGGCGCAGATGTTTGGATATGCAACAGACCTAAGGTCTATGACACAGGGCAGGGCTACGTACACCATGCAGTTTATCCACTATGAGCAGGTCCCCAAGAATGTCGCAGAAGAGATAATTGCAAAGGTAAAGGGATAACTATATTTTTAGGAGGCACATATGGCCAAGGCAAAATTTGAAAGAACAAAACCGCATGTCAATATAGGCACAATAGGACACGTTGATCACGGTAAGACCACGTTGA
>JAENJC010000135.1 GCA_016844545.1 Deltaproteobacteria bacterium
TGGGTTGCTGACTTGAATAGTTATAGCTCCCGCCTGCATCGCGCCCGCCAGCGTCACTTGTCTGTATAGAAGGTTCGCTATATCCACCGCCCATCTCTGTTGATGCAATAGTGGCGACATTAGCCATCCCTGCGGCTATTATAGCTGCGGCTCCTGCCCACCCATAGGCTCCAAGCTGTGCATAAGCCTTTGTTGCCCCGGCATAAGTATCGATAATGGCCTGCCCTATTCTGGCCGCTTTCATAAATTCAAAAAGGCTTCTTTCCTTACTCCCTGTTGCAATAAATAATGCCTGGGCAACCCCGACAGTTGCTGCCGCAAGACTCTGCTGCATCTGAAGCTTCTTCTCATTTGCCTTTTTATCATTAGCTATCTGTGCAGCTGTCTGTGCCGTATCTATACCCTGCTTCTTCAAGGCGTACCACTCATCCAGTGCTGATTTGTCGTTTACATGTTTTGAATACTCGTCATACTGCGCCTTGAGGGAATCCAGCTCGAACTGCTTCCACTCCTCCATGTACGTACCGTTTTCCTGAAACTGTTGCCTATATAGTCCGCCCTTCTCCACCATCGTGCGCTTCGTCATTTCAAGAGATTCCGCCTCCCAGGCGTCCTGCTTCTGAATTGATTCAGATAGCATCAAGTCAAGCCCAGTGACCTGCTCTGCAAGTCTGGCCTTTGCCCCGAAGTCCGCCATCTCACTTGTCGCCAAGGACCCTTTAAAGTCAATGGGAGGAGATATCCCGGAAGGCTTTTTAGCGTTCCCGCCTCCACCCATCCCTCCGCGAAACACGTTTTTGTCGTCCGCCGCTGTCAAAACATCGCTACTAGTGGCATTTAATAGCTCCATATTTTTTAGGGCTCTTTCCGTTAGATCTGTCGCCGCTTCCCCAGCATCACTTGCAAATTGTTTCCAATATTCCGCCGCTTGCCGACCTTCTTCTCTTATGGCTTTAGTTAGCCCCATATTGCTTTGCGCCCAATTTGCGGCTTCGAATACCTTAGCCATCCCTTGTGCCGCTGTTAAAGCGCTTCCAGCAACCCAATCAAATGCCACGGAAAGACCTATTACGGCCTTGATTATCCCACCCCCCAAGGCCAATTTAAGGTCGCTTATCTGCACCTTAAACCGGTCCATCTTGTCCGCTGTAGAGTCAGTCCCCTCTCCCAGTGTCTTCTGAAGCCCGTTGACCCTCTCCATGACAATGGCGTATGTCTTCTGTGCCTTCTCGACATCGGTCATCTTGTCAACAAGGCCCCCATATTTATCTTTCAGGTCTATGATCCCGACTGCGGCTTCCAAGCCCCTCATCCTTCCCGTGGCCAAGCCTTCAGTCATGTTGCGGAGCGCATCGGGGACTTTTTGGCCAGTGACATTTGATAGGGTCTCTGCTGCTCCCGCGAGGTTTATTATTTGTTCCGGTGTGAGCCCCTTTACCATCGCATTACCCGCAATATCTGCGGCATCTGACATGGATATGAGCCCTTTTGAAACACTCTGGATACTGGAGATTATATGGTCTGCTGAGGTATTATATTGCCAGGCCAGGGCGTTGATGGATTCCTTCTGCTCCTGGTATTGCGCCGCTGCGTCCGCAAGAGCCCATGCCCTGTTTATGGCAAGGCCAGCCGCAGCTGCAGCGGCTGTGAGGCCGAGCCAGTGCTTCTTCACGGAATCAACAAGAAACTCAGACTTTTGCGTCAGCTTCTGAAAGGCCTGTTCGGTATTGTCCTTAAAGGTCTTGATGATAGGGGAACCGTTATCATTCACGCCTATGGTAAGGGATATCGTCCTGTCAGCCATTTTTGGGCTCCTTATCTATATAGATCGAATGGATAAGCTGTATCTTCTCAAAGGTCTCTCGCCTGTTTTCAACCTCGTATAGGTCAAAAATAAACTGGATACTCGGGAACCACAGCGGGCCGAATCTGCCGCCATTAGTATTTTGTTGCCCTGCCAGGATGTTCCAGAGGCGCCACGCTTCCTGATTCTCCGGCAAAAGGGACAGCCCGTAAACAGCACAAGTCCGGCACCATTCTTCCGTCAGTTCCATGCCATCTTGGTCCGCTATCTTGTGGCATGTCTGGCAGTCTGTCGCGTTCGGGCGGAGATAGTAATCCGCCCATGCAATCAGTTTTTTCTTTCCGCCTCCTGCTTTAACGCAGACAGGTCTGTTGCCGCGGTCTGAACAAAGATCTCAAACCCATAGGCCCGCCTGAGGAGAACAAGCTTGTTTTCCTCTGTGCAAGGGACCTCTTCGGCTTCCTGACCTTCAGGTACTTCAATCGGGATCATTGTTGCCACAACCCCAACGGTGAGGCCTTCCCAACCTACAATGCACTTTGCGAGGCTAACGACCAGTTTTTCACTGTCCACTTCTTCTGTCGGCTGATGCTTGACAAATACGGTTCGCTTACATTTGTCAAGTATCTTCCGCATCTCATCTCTGGGGATGTATGCCAAATTAATATCAAACTTCCCCTCAAACGATACTATCCCTACGATCTGTTTCATTTTTAATGCTGATAAATCCATAACCACCTCCTGTTTTTATTGGCCTGCCCCGCGTACTCACGGATAAAAAAGCCCTGTCACAACACACATCCGCCCTTAGTTTATTAGAGTGATTCCGTTATCTTCAAACCTTCTAAAGATAATGTCATTCTTCCAGGTCACCGGAATAAGCTCCTTTTGATCTGCCGTAATCGGTGTTCCGTCTGTATTTTCAAGATTTTCAACCCTAATTAAAAGCAGGTTAAAAAACTCCAGCCTTGAATCCACTAATCGGTGCTGCCGTTTTGATAAAAAATCATTAAGCTCCTGGGGACTTGGTTCCCTTAAAGTAAGGGTAACGGCCTCGTCCCCAACTTCCACAACCGCTTTAATTCCTTGTGTTAGTCTTGCCATAAATCTTCCTCCTTTGATTTTAGTTACCGCTTTCGTCTTATGGAAAGCCTCAATGTTGAGCCTTGATATATGTCTCTGGTTAGATCGGATGGTTTTTGACGGGTGATATTCATACGTTCCTCTATACTGATAAAATAAAAAACCCACAATCAGCTTTATAGCTCATTGTGGGCTCAGTTTAATTTATCCCGATGCTGCAATCCATGAATTGAAAAAGGTCTTTTCAATTCACCTTTTCAATCTATCTGTTCATTACTAAGTAGTTCACAAGTAAGACAACATGTGATATAGTCCAATGCATGAAAACATTAGACGGCAGGAAACTAAATCATGAAGCATTGGACAAGAGAAATGGTTGTGGACTTACTTATGAATTGCTTAGTAACTCCTCAAGATGTGCATATTTAGGTTCCCCTGAACGTAAGAGAGGAAAGGATTTTTTAGGGAAGGACTTAAGAAAGGATAACTTTTCATCCCTCATCCATTTGAGAAGGCCGTTTCGTATTGGTTCTATATTATAAAGCTTACTCCCTTTTGTGTAATAATACTTTTCAAGGGAGGTGTGTTCAACTTCCCGTAATTCCCATCCTGTTTTATCCCATCCTGGGATTGCTTTTAAGCGGGCTAATACCATCTTAGCCGCATCCTCAATTGAGATATTAAACAGAAGGTTTAAACAAAATATCTGCCAGCAAAGCCTTTCATTGCGATCTTCTATAAGCAACGCCTCAAAAGGATGTGTCCTTTTGCCCTTGCCTTTTATCTTAATCCCAAACACTTCATCAAATTTTTTTATTCCATTTGCCTTATGCCACTCTGTAAATACCCCCGCCAAATACTCCAAAGCCCAAAGCGGCGGGTATAGGCCATGCATATGAGCAAGCAAAAAAGTTTCGATTGCATATACGGGATTTTTTGTTTCATTAAAACTGTCATGTTTACCTCTAAGTAAATCAGATAGAGGAATACCGTCTACCTTCATATCAGGGAATATGCCTGACTCCGTTGGTATAGTGTCGTTCCAAAAAGCATCAATTGAGACTTCTTTTATAGGAGGGTGCTTTGTATAGACAGGCCAGAGTTTTAATAAATCAACTTCGCTTATGCTATTCTTTGTTTTTGGAGTTTTCTTTTTCTTGGGCTTGATAGGTGAGGCTTTAGAAGTTTTTAGCTCTGGACACGTCTTACATTCGTATTCTGGACAACGTGCTGATTTCATCACGTTTGCTTTTACAGCTTCACAATATACAGATTTTTCTTTCATACTATTAGCCTCCTACAGGCACCCTACTTTTAAGGATTTGAGGGAAAGCCGGTGTAGGTGTCCGGCCTTTTCGGGTGCGCTCCCTATCCCTCAAAACTCTTATGCAGCTATTGCTGTGTAAGCCAGCTCTCAGGCGTGGTATTAAAGGCAATGGAAAGCCTTACAGCCATTTCAGGGCTTATACCGCTGTGACCGTTAAGAAGCTCTGAAAGGGTCTTACGGCTCACACCGAGGGCCTTTGCTGCATCCGTTATAGATACGCCCAATGGCTCTATGCAAAGCTCCTTTATAACCTCTCCTGGATGTGGTGGATTGTGCATCATGGTTTTGCCTCCTCTTTAATGATAGTCCAGATAATCAACATCGGTTGCGTCCGGTCCTTGAAACCTG
>JAENJC010000023.1 GCA_016844545.1 Deltaproteobacteria bacterium
GATTATCTCACCAAGTGCCTTGCGGTCTATCTCTCTACTCTTAAGGAGTATCCCCTTTCCGAAATGGGCGACGATCTCAAACCATGCCTGTTTGTCCGGCTTCACCACTTCTCTGGCGAGCTTGTCGGCATCGATCAGGACAGCGCCGAGCTCCACGAACATCTTCGCCACTGTGCTCTTCCCGCTGGCGTAACCACCTGTAAGGCCAACTTTCAGCAAAGCAACCCCCCCCCTTAACTGCGAAGAAAGTATACAAATCTTTGAAGCACTTGTCTATCTTGAATTTGTGTTGGAAACCGGGGGATGTGTCTTGGGTTCCCCCAAAAAAGTTGGCCATATGATAGTGCATATGCTATCATCTATCCATGAAGAAAAATATCCTTTTGAAAAACTGGAGGAGCAAAAAAATGAGGTATAAAGCAGATAAATATACTTACAGGATCGAATGGTCAGAGGAAGATAAGGCCCATGTTGCCCGCTGCCTTGAATTTCCCTCATTGGCAGCCCACGGAAAGACGTCTGAAGATGCGCTCAAGGAGATCGAGGTTGTCGTGTCCGAGACCATCAAATGGATGGAGGAGGCGCATGAGCAGATACCGGAGCCATTGGGCATGAAGAAGTTCAAAGGGAATATTACTCTCCGCGTCCCGCCGGCCATCCACCGCCATCTTGCCATACGTTCGGCTGAAGAGGGGGTTTCAATCAATCAGTATGTCCTGGCGAGGTTGTGAGGGTTTGCCCCTTCCATTAAGGTAATGGTTTATACCCGGATGGGGTTCTGCCGGGGGGATTTGCGAGGAGGCAAGTGGAGATGGTTTGAGGGTAAACTGATTTTTCAAGACCTGGCCAAGGCCTTTCCCCTGGGTTTCCCCAAAGATGGAAATTTTCAAGTCTGACCCCAAATCTTTATGTTTGCGCGATATATAGGTGCACATAAAAGGAGTGTCTTTTGTCTAATTGGCATCCGGGAAAGATTGCTGCTTGCATATCCACCGCCTTGATAGGGAGATTATGAAGCTGTGCCGATTATCGTGCAGGGGTGAAAAATAGTCAAGAAATCTTTATATTCGTAAACAACGAAGATGGGGACTGATTTAATTTAACAGAGCTCTTCCCTGGAGGAAACCGGACACAACCAGTCAAAAACCTCTGAACGCCCAGGCGTAGGATTAAGGTAATTGCCTCAAGATATTAAAGAGATAAAACTCAACTGCCTTCCGGTCTTTCCCATCTCTTTCCTGTGGGAGAAGAAGAGGTCTGTCCTGCATGATGTGCATATATTTGAGAGATCAATATCTGTCACGCCAGTATCCTGCAACTGTAACAGATTTACCTTTGGGAGATCTACATGCCATTTATTGCCCTGCTGAACAGCAACACCCTCCTGATCACCGAAAGCAGATACCACTTCTTCGCCCACTTCATAGCAGCATGGACCAATTGCTGGCCCGATCGCGGCCGCAATATCCTGCGGCCTGCTTTCAAACCGCTCCATCATTATTTCGACAGCCTTTGCCGATATCTTTGAGGCTGTTCCCTTCCAACCTGCGTGTACGGCAGCGACAATCTTGTTCTTCCTGTCAAACAGCAGTACAGGCACACAGTCTGCTGTCAGTATCCCTATCTCTATACCTTTAATATCTGTTATTATACCGTCTGCTTCCTGGGTCTTTATCTCTTCAACTCCAGCATCAACACTGTCTAATACAACAATCAGGTCGCTGTGGACCTGGCTTACTGTAAATATCTTTCCCTCATCTACCCCGAAGGCCGCTGCTACTCGCCTTTTATTTTCAGCCAGGTTTTCAGGCTTGTCCTCATCCCTACGTCCCAAGTTCAGGTATGCCAGATGGCCGGAACTGATCCCGCCTATCCTTCCAAGAAAGGCATGAACAAGGCCTGGGACTCCTTCAAGCCTTGGGGATGAGTAGTATGTAATTCCTTGGATTGTTTTCAGCATGTTTTTTAATAGGAACCTTGACACAGATTTGCACTGATTTTTTATGATTTTCACAAGTATGAATCACAACTAATCTGTGATTATCTGTGTCCAAAGCACTTCTCTGCGTCTCCGCGTCTCTGCGGTAAGTTTAACCAAAAAAAGAGCTTTTGGACGCAGATAAAATCTGATAAACGCAGATAAAGACAGACAAAAAAATCTTTTGATACTAAAAAATCACCAATTTGTGGTTAAGGTTCTTTCTGCCGGAATAACTGTTTTAATCTGCGTTCATCTGCGTCCAACTGCCGTTTTTAAGTTTAATCTTCTGCGACGTCGCCCAGGGCATCAAGGACAATCTGAAAATCTTCCGGGATAGGGGCTGTAAACTCCATATATTTGTTGGTTTCAGGGTGTATGAACCCCAGAATAGTCGCATGCAGGGCCTGTCTGCCTAGTTTCTTTATGACCCTCCGTATCTTCGGTTCTTTGACCCCGCTGATCCGTTCCTTTCCACCATAAACCTGATCTCCAACTACAGGATGGTTTATGCTGGTGAGGTGGACCCTTATCTGATGGGTCCTGCCTGTCTCCAGAGTCAGCTCCAGAAGGGTGAACTGGTCGAACCTGCTCAATACCTTAAAGTGGGTGACTGCTGTCTTCCCCCTCTTTGTCTTCACAGACATCATATTCCTCTGGGACATGTGCCTGCCTATCTCAGCCTCGATCTTTCCTTTATCTCCTTTTATGACCCCATGAACCAAGGCTATATACTTCCTCTTTACGGAGTGTTTCTTGAACTGGGCGCTGAGAGACTGGTGGGCCTTGTCGCTCTTGGCGGCAATCAATACCCCTGTCGTGTCCTTATCCAGCCTGTGGACAATGCCGGGCCGCAGCTTCCCTCCAATCCCGGAGAGGTCCTTGCAGTGATAAAGGAGGGCATTTACCAGGGTCCCTGTATAGTTTCCTGCCGCAGGGTGCACAACCAGCTTGGCCGGCTTGTTTATCACAACCACCTCACTGTCCTCATACAGAATTTCGAGGTGAATAGGCTCAGGAAGTGCCTCGATAGCATCAGGTTCAGGGATACTTATCTCAATATCGTCTCCCTCCCTGATCTTATGGCTCGCCTTAGCCAGCTTGTAGTTAACCGTTACAAGACCCTCTTCTATCAGCCGCTGGATCTGAGAGCGGGTCAGGGAAGGGTGCTTCAGGGTAAGGAACAGGTCAAGCCTTTGTCCCACATCTTCTGGTGCTACTGTATATTGGGTTTTATTCATAATAATGTCCTTTTAGACCAAGTTGCTTTCAAACAGCTACTTATCAGGTTAATGAAAGCTTACTTGGTATTATACCTGAGCATTCAAAAGCCTTTATATTGAATGCGAATGGTGTTAACTGCCTCCTCATACTCCTCTGGGGTGTTGATATTTACAAAGGGTGAGGGCATGGAGATATAAGGTGCAAGCTCCTCTTCCGATACCTCTCTTACCTCCACTTCAGGGTAAAAGCCGATGATCCTCAAATCTCCCTTATTTATCATCTCCTCTATCTGTTTAGTGCATTTTTTTGAATATACAGCATGAAGTGGTTCGTGGCCGTCTTTCAGGCGCGGTACGACCACATCGTAACCCTCTTTTAGACTTACAAGGAACTCGATCAGCTCTCTCCTGAGAAAGGGCATGTCGCAGGAGGCGATGAAGGAGTAGTCATGTGAAGAATGAATAAGGCCAGTGTATATGCCGCCCAGGGAGCCTTTGCCTGGAAAGATATCGGTTACTGTCTTAATGCCGAGATTGGCGTACTCTTCAGGGGTGTTGGTAACAATGATTACTTCTGGAAATATTGACTTAAACAGGTCGACAGTGTGTTCTATTATCCTCCTACCGCCGAAGTCAAGGAGTGCCTTATTACGACCCATCCGGCTGCTCTTTCCTCCGGCAAGGATTATCCCGGTAACTTCAAGCCTTAGGTTTCCCATTTTTCCTGGTCTTGATCTTTATGACTATATCCTCCGCCTTCTGGCACCCCTTGAGGGCAGACAGAGAACCTAATATGGAGTTGGTCAGGAATAATTCAATGAAAGGCTTGAGCGTAACAGGTTTTCCGTTTACCAAAAGCGATATCCTGTCAGGCCTGTATCCTTTTATGACCTTTTCCTCTATTATGCCTGCCAGACCTTTGGCATCGTTTATGTCTACCCTTGGGACCTTTACCTCTACCGGATAGTCAGATGCCACTGCTATCAGATTCTCATCCTCGGTACATATGAGCTCCCTATTCTGGGCCCTCCTTGAGACCTCCACCTTGGGGTAAGTCTCCCTCTTGTACCCTTCAGAGATGATTAAATCCACATCCTGAATATATCTTGCCCTTATCTCCTCAAGGGTCATGTCTTTTTCTGTGTCGCTGATGACCGCGATCTTTTCAGGGGACGAGATAATCGTAGTTCTGGCCCCAGCCTTCTTGTGCCTCCAGGAGTCCTTTCCTTCCTTATCCACATCAAACCCGTGAACATCGTGCTTTACTGTGGCTACCCTGTAACCCTTCTTGATCAGCTCAGGGATGAGCTTTTCGAGGAGAGTGGTCTTGCCGCTGTCGGATGTTCCGACTATGGAAACAATAGGTATCATGGCGAAGGAGTATAGCAGAAAGGCGCGAAGGAGACAATTAATTCCTGTCAGAAATATATTTTAATAAAAATCTTGACCGGAATACCGTTAAAGAAGGACCTGCTGCCCTGAGTTCGCTGAATCCTCCGAGGAAGTAGTCGTTACCTTTGTGAAGATTGAGAGCTTTTTTCGTGATAATCCCCTGCCTGGTGCATAAAGGCCTCTAATCTGGTGTGGGTGTTGGTCTCTTTTAATCCCTCGTAAGGTATAGTGAGTGACGGGATGTCCCCATTTTCCTTCTGGAACCTCTTCAGAGTTGCAGCAACAATGGTGCCTGGCATGCAGTTAAACGGCATTACGTTTATTATACCTGCGGCCCCCTTTCTGGCAAAGTCTACTGCCTTCCCTATGCTGAGGACTGCCTCCCCGCCAAAGCTCGAATCGATATAAGGGGACGCGTTTTTAAGTATCTGCGAGATGGAGGGTTCGTCATTCTCCCCGATCTTAAACTGATCCCATCTCTGGAATGCCTCTGTGACTGCAACCGTCACATATCCCTTATAGTCCCGCTTTAGAAGGTTCTCTCTCCTGTTCCAGTGGTTAAGATAAAGAAACCACTCCCCGAAAGGAGGAAGCCAGACCTGCCCGCCCAGGGACTCTATCTTTCTAACTATATTCTCGTTGCTGAAAGGATTGTGCCTTACGTATATTTCGCCTATTACTCCTACAACAGGCCTCCTGTCACTACACTTCAATATCCCGTCAAACGCCTTGCCCGCCCCCAACACCGTCTCCTTTACATTAGACCTTCTCCTTATGTCGTTACATATCCTTTCAAGATAAATATTATAGACCTCATCTGCATCCCCTTTCACTTTTTCAAATGGTCTGACCTTCCTCAGTCTCTTCTCGATGATGTCCACGGCCAATATCCCGTTCCAGGCAAGGCGTGTAAAGGCGCTGTCGAGGCCCAAGCCTGAATATATATCGTTTTCCTGATCCGGGGCATATATCGGGACATCCTCGTATCCGAGCCTGTCCAGGATGATCCTCTGGAGGCGCCAGTACTGACCGAACCTGCAAGGACCTGTGGTTGTAGGCATAAGGAATGATATATCGTTCTTATCCCTTTTGTTTAAGGCCTTAAGCATCTCTCCTGTTGTCAATACATAGGGATAGCACTCCCTCCCTGTAGAGTGTTTTTTCCCGAGTTCAAGAGATTCGAGGTCGTGCATGGGAAGAACCTCCGACTCTACCCCGAACGCCTGAAGGGCTGAAGACAGAGCATGGATATGGTCCGCCATGGGTGGAAGCAACACCTTCCTTCTTTTAATCTCATCACTCTTTACCTTCCGCCTCTCCGCCCTTTTCCCCTCGGCTATCCTGACATTCCTCAGGCTTTCTATAAATGCCTCACATCTTGTCACTGCGCCGGCATCCGCGCTGTGCTCGTCTATCTCTATCTGGAGGAAAGGCTTTCCTTTCATCTCTTCTCCAAAATAGTGGGATATGAATGAGTCAGGACCGCATCCAAAATTTGTTAGATATACGGCGAACAGCCTGTCATGGTTCCTTATAACCCTTGCAGATGAAAGGATCTTTTTGCCGCAATTCCAGTACATGTCCCCCCAGAGGTCTGAGATATCTACGTCCTTTAATGGAAGCATGTCCATGGGGATTGGAATAACCCCTCCCTCCCTTATCCTTGTGGGAAGATCCATGTTAAGTTTTGGGTCGCAGGTGTTGTAGGGTCTTCCAATAATAACTATGCCCTTTTCGCTCACGTCCATTCCGTCAAGGAGCTCTTTCCCCCTCTTCCTCAATGCCTGATAAAATGATTCCTGTGCAGATGTCCCTGCCTTTAATGCAGACCTTATATCCCCTTTTATCCCCGCCTCTCTTGCCATCCCAAGAAGGGCCTTTTCTATCCCGCTTTTGCCAAAGGAATGTCGTATGACAGGCGTCAGCAATTTCACCTTTATGTCTATGGCAGAGCTGATGGTGTAGGGGATAGCCTGGATGTAAGGGCAGTAGCAGTTTCCTGACCCTCCCTCAGAATGGTCAACTATGGATGGCAGGAATATGTAGTCCACCCCTTTTTGAATAAGGTCTATAACATGGCCGTGAGCTACCTTTACAGGGAAGCAGGTTTCTGCAACTATGGCCTCCATCCCTTTCTGCAGGGTTTCTTTCCCAATCTCTGAAAGAACCACTCTCATCCCCAGGCTCGTGAAGAAATCTCTCCAGAAAGGCAGGGCCTCATGGAAAGGGAGGGCCATTGGTATCCCAACCGTAGGTGCATCAACCGGCAGATTTACATCTCCCGGATTTAGTAAAATCTTTCTCCTCTCTTCGAACAGGTCAGGCAGTTTCAATTCGGCCTTCTTTTTCCTCTCATACTTTCCGCACCTTCCTCCAAAAAATACAACCCCTCCATCGGTCTTGAGCTTTTTGACATCGCACCTGTTGGAGCAGTCCATACATGTAAACCCATCCAACTTCCCGCTTTCAGAGTTAACCTCAAAGCCCTTGAAACTGGAAGATTCAATGCCTCCCCTCATTGCGAGAAGGGCCGCACCTATTGCCCCTGTTACATCGTGGTCGTCCGGGACAATGACCTCCTTTCCAATGACCTTCTCGAATGCAGCTACAACTCCCTGGTTTGCAGCAACCCCGCCCAGAAAGAGGATCTTTTCCCCCATCGCTTTCCCATGAGCAACCTTGTTTAAATAGTTGTGTACTATGGAGTATGAGAGGCCTGCCACCAGCTCGTCCTTTCCTACCCCTTTCTGTTGGTGATGGACAAGGTCCGATTCCATGAATACTGTGCACTTTTCCCCTAATTGGGCCGGGTTTGTAGACTCAAGTGCAAGCCTCCCGAAGTCCTCCTTTATGGAGAGGCCAAGTCGTTCTGCCTGTTCCTCAAGGAAGGAGCCTGTCCCTGCGGCGCAAGCCTTGTTCATAAGAAAATCGACCACTGCCCCGTTCCTTATTTTTATATACTTGGCGTCCTGGCCCCCTATTTCTATAACGGTGTCCACGTCAGGTTCCATGAAGGAAGCAGCGGCGGCCTGGGCAGTTATCTCGTCTTTTATCAGGTCTGCCCCTACAATCTCCCCTATCATATACCTTCCAGATCCTGTGATACCTACCCCTGCAATTATTGCTCCTTCTACTTCTCCTCCAATCTCACTGAGTCCCTGGCTTACCGTAAGAAGGGGTTTCCCTGATGTAAAGAGATATCTCCTTGCTGCCACTTTCCCTTCCTCCGTCAGGGCGACTATGTTTGTGCTGATAGAGCCTATATCAAGGCCCAGATATAATTTGCTCCCCCTTACGTCTAAGTTTTTCCTATCCTTCTTCTCCCTTATTCTGGTCGAGAGGGGGGGTAACCCCTTTCCATCCTCTTTTCGGGTTAAGATATACCCCTCCAGTTTATCTAATACAAGGTCGCCTGACGAATTTCTCATGGCATGTAGTGCTGCGCCTATGGCCCCCATGACGTTGTAATGTTCAGGGATAAAAATATCCTCTTCCCTGCATCCCAGGACATCCCTGAATGCCTTTCTCATACCGGAGTTTGCTGCCACACCTCCCTGGAATGCCAAAGGAGTCCCGAATTCCCTCCCCTTACCGATTGTGGCCTTGAAATTCCTTGCAAGGGCCATGCAAAGCCCTCCCACTATGTCATATTCAGGTGTCCCAATCTGCTGGAGATGGACCATATCGCTTTTTGCAAAAACGCTGCACCTTCCTGCAATCCTCGGCGGATTGACGGATTTAAGGGCAAGGGAGCTGAATTCCTCTATGGACAGACCCAGTCGTCCGGCCTGCTGGTCAAGAAATGCGCCTGTTCCTGCGGCGCACACGGTATTCATGGAAAAGTCCTTGATCCTTCCCTTTCCATCATCATGCTCAAGGATTATCAGCTTGGAATCTTGTCCACCTATCTCTATAACTGTTCTTGTCTCTGGATGAAAAGAAAGGACTGCACTCCCGTGGGCCACTATCTCGTTTGTGAAAGGCGAGTCGATAAGTGTAGATATGAGTTTCCCTGCTGAACCTGTTACACATGCTCCGCTGAAGCCGGTAGGGAACTTAGACCTGGCGTCCTTCAGCATCCCAAGGGAAACTGACAGTGGTTCGCCTTTTGTCCTTGAGTACTCTTTGTAGAGGATATTCCTCTCATGGTCCAGTACAGCGACCTTCGCAGATACTGAGCCAACATCAATGCCTATATAAAGACCTTTTTTTTTCATAAAAAATTTGTCTCCTGTTCATGAAAAATTAGCAGGTAAGAAGGGGATTGTCAAGGTATGGTGATAACCTAAGGTGCTTCAACGTTAAGTCTATTCACTACTCCTGTCAGAAATATATTTTAATAAAATTCTTTGACCTTGAAGCTCTTCACAGAGGAGAAGGAAAGAGACCTTTATAAGCTTGACCATCCGAGCTTCTTTTCCCTCTGGGAGCAGTCGTGGCACAATCCCTCACTGTTCAGCAGAGGGGCCTCGCAACATTCGCATTTACCAGCCAGTAAGCGGATCAAGGCTTTTTTTTCATATACAGGCGCGGTCATCGGTAGGGAAGTAACAGCTCCTTCAGGGCATACAATCTCGCAGAGTCTGCATCCTATACACCTCATGGACTCAAAATCTATTCCGGCCTCGGAATCATTCCTATCGTAATAAAGTGAGAGGGCCCCGGTTGGACAAAAGGTGACGCATCTCCATAGGTCATTGCATCCGTTGCACCGGCTGCCCATCTCTTTGTCATAAAAGGGTAACGGTACATCGCAGTCGACCTCTCTATGATACTTTCCCAATTCGCCAACAAGCCTTAGAAAATCTTTTCTCTTCTCAGGGACCGAGCCGCGGCTCCATCTCTCCGGCTCCATTGCTTCGTCATTTACAGTCATGAGCCTTTTCAGTGTGGACCCCAGCTCTCTGAAAACCTCCCTTCTCGTATATCCCTTTCCGTCAACTCCGTTCGTCATTTCAAGATTGATGATGCGGCCTCTCTCCCTTCTTCCAAAGACCGCCATGATGCCGTTCGCGGTTTTCAGACTCCGCAGGGCGACATCTCCGCCCCGGCTCTTTTCACAATTGTTACAGGGGCCTGAGATGAGTTCCAGATCGTTATTTGCCTTGGACATAAGGCCTGCAAGGATGGTGTAGTCGAGCATCCCGAGACATGACACATCCTTGCCCTCTACCTGTACCATTGAGCATCGGATGCGAACCGGCCTCCCCTCAGAGATTCCGCTTTCAATGTCTTGTTTGTATCCGGCATTAAGGCTTAGGGCGTCAGTAGGGCAGATGCTTGTACATATTCCGCACCCATCGCATCTATCTGGATTTAGCTTGAGGGGTTGAAGCTCTATGGCTCCCTTGGGGCATGCATCCGTGCACGGGTGGTGTGGGTACTCCTTGAACAGGGAGTGAAGGCATGCCCCCGGCTGGATATCCAAGAATGGATTGTCTTTAGGGTATAACATGGACTTTCCTATGCGGATGCGGAGGCGAGGTATTCCGTCTCTGAATCCAGAAATTCCCTGGCAAAGGATGAAATCTCCCTGTAAAACGGATGCAATGCAGCTGCCTCCACGTTGCTCAGAAAAGGCCTGTACCATCTGCCGATGTGGGATTTCAGAAAACCCCTCTGAAGCTCCTTTTCAGGCCCGGCGGTATGTTCATCATTACCCTCAAGAGCGGCAGCCTCCCTTTCGCACAGATGTCCCATGAATTCGAGTTCTATGGCAAAATGATCCGGGAGCAAAGATATCCCCTCAG
>JAENJC010000024.1 GCA_016844545.1 Deltaproteobacteria bacterium
ACACTTGCCATCCGTACCCCTTGACATCGTTTTTTTATACCAAGTTGCTTTCAAACATCTACTGTTGAGCATAATGAAAACTTACTTGGTATTATACCTGAGCATTCAAAAGTCTTTATTTGAATGCGAATTGGTATCAATGCTCTCCCAAGGCGCCGTGCCCTTTCGACAGCCAATTGGTCCAGTTTTTTCTACGTTATACGCCGCCCTGTGTAGGGGCAGAACCCTGCCTGGCGACAAAGCCCAGAGTCTGTAAACCAGTTGCAGACGGCGTACCGGCGATTTGTGCAAGATACGTTTCGCCGAGGTTCTTGATATGATCACTAACATTGTCAAAGTAGGTGAAATGCACCTGTTCTTCATCAATGATCGCTTCAAAAATTTTCACACTGCTGCTGTCGCCGTTTTCTCTGCAAACTAACAGGAATTGGTTATAGGCATCTATCGTATCGTCCTCAAGTTTTGCATCAAATGAAAAGACTGACTGGATCTTCTGGCCTTTTTCCGCCTTTTCTTTAGCCTCTGCGGTCGGTTCTCCACCCAGCTCCTTGATTCGATCCGCAAACATCTCTGCGTGGCGCATCTCATCAATCGCTATGAGCTTCATCTTCGCAGCCATATCTCCGTAATCCATGTTATCCAAATTGTAGTGCTGATTCATGTACTGGGCAATGGCATACAACTCCATGCCGCGCGCCTTGTTCAAGACTTCTATTACCTTTCCCTTCCTTTGTTCTTTGGTATTTTGAGCCATGATACACCTCCTTGTTTATTTAAAGTTCGTCTAACTATTTAGCTTAGATGCGCACAAAAAAACGACTGTGTGAGGTCAGCTAACCATTAACCATATTTATTCATTAAAATCTCAACTGCAATTGAGCGAGGAATGAATTATTAGGGTAACTACTTTGCTTTTCATCCTTTAATGTGTAGTTGGTCATAAGCTTGGCATCATGCCCATGCAGGTAGAAATTAAGCCCTACGGTAGTCCAAACGATGTTGTCTCTATCAACTACATCCTTGTCTGCATCATATTCTTCGTACTTTATCAGCCCCTCCACGTAATCAGGTATAAAGAAGTGCCCCAACTGTACATAAAACCCATCCGAAGTTGTGCCCACATTTTGAGTTATTATCCCGCTAGCCCATTGTCTGAGGTACTCTCCCTGAATTGTGCATCTTAAGCGAGAGGGTTTTAACTTTAGATCCACTCCATAGGCATTTCGATATACAGGCCACCTCACGTATATTGCGCTCGGGTCCTCATGGCCGTCCTCTGAAGAGAGGGCATTTACTCCCACACTGACCCAGTCCGCCGGTTTCACAACCAATCTCCCTGCCATTAAGAAATAATCGTTATCGTTATATTTATTTTGCGCAGAATCAGCGTAGGAGCCTACTTTGTAAGCATGTAAGTCATCGGCCCTACGTCCATTAAAAACACCGATATTGTAAGAAAGGATTTCATTAACGAGGTCACCGCTAAACATCATTCCCATATCCCTGTCCGGAGCAATCTGATTCACTACTTCAGAACGTTCGATTGATAATATTTCATGATCAAGTGTTATCATCTCGAGAGAAAAAGGTACTTTGAACTGTCCAATTCGTACAACAAGATAAGGCAAACGGTTGTATTCTATATATGCGTCATCAAGTTTCGGAACCTTTGCAACATTGACCTCTAATCTATAATTTATATTTTCATAAGGGCTTCCTGAGACAATAATCTTTGCTCTCCTTATCTGAAAACCGTTTTCAAAATGCAAACTAGAGCTGTCGTATCCAAACTCATGATTCTCGTCCGTAATCATTCCCTGGACCTGTATATATCCGTTTACAGTCAGTGGATTTTTCTTTGCCTGGGCCTCCACCTCTTCTCTGGTTATTACCCCTTTTCCAATTAAAAGCTCGTTCAACCCTTGATTCCCAATCTGTGAATCGGCATAAGCAGTTGAACTGGCAAGGATCAAGAGTGTTGCCAGGGCGATCTTACCGAAAAACCTATTCATCTTGAATCTCCTTAAATGGATATAGATAACGTAACATATTGAATATCTAACTGAGTATAATATTAGGTGAAGCGCTTCTTTCTGTCAAGTTGCGGGTTAAGGTGGTCTATTTTTTACGGCCTGTTGCCCCAAACTCACTTTTAATAAATGAAAAATAAATGGGATGGTTCTATTTATTGAAGAGGCTAAAAGAAGTATTCGGGGACGGGTTCATATGCGAAATGTCAAATTGAAGAGAGACAACGGAAGGTTGAATTCATTGATGAACGGCCAAAGACCATAAGAGAGAAGATAAGGTGGAAGGGGCGAAAGACGAAGGAGTTCGGGAGGGAGTTCATTTGTCCGGTTTTCCTTCTTCCGTTTCCAGAACGATGTCAATCTTTGAATTCTCGCCCTTAACTGCCGTTACCTTCTTAACAAGGTTTTTAAAACCCTTTGCCCTGACTGTGATCTCCCTCTCTCCTTCAAGGCCAACTATATAATACTCTCCATTCTCAAATGGAAGGACTGTGCCCTTTGTCCCCTTCCACAAAACTACTTCACCCTTATCTATCTTCTTCCATTTTCCGGTGACCGTTCCCCAGATGGTGCCGAACTGGAGCGGGCCGATCTGAACGGCAAAGAGAGGCTTTGATGACGGT
The DNA here is from genome assembly GCA_016844545.1 of Deltaproteobacteria bacterium. Lineage (GTDB taxonomy): Bacteria > Desulfobacterota > JAENJC01 > JAENJC01 > JAENJC01 > JAENJC01. The sequence goes on from JAENJC010000024.1 coordinate 2,654, forward strand.
AACTGGAGCTGGTCAATGGGTCTGGTGTCCTTTTCTTCCGCTGCAACTGAAAAAGTTACATGGGAATTGAGTTTGCCAACACCTTCCTCTTCGCCTACAAAATCAAGACTTCCTGCCTTATCTGCCTTTGGGTTTATGTCGATACCGTCAATGTATCGAACGAGATGGGCCGGGTCTACAAAGTTCTTGGAGCTCTCACCGTCGGAGAAGGCCCAGCCAATATCAGGGAAGTATGTTTCATACCATGCATGATACCCTCCCCGCGTTATCTTTACCCCCCAGAACTCCTCCGTGGCGCCCCAGCCGAATCCGGGGGGGAGGTAGCCGTGAGCGTATCTGGCAGGAATTCCAGAAGCCCTCAGAAGGGCGATGGAAAGATTTGTATGACCGACACAGGAGCCCCTCTTTGTACTGATTACCGATGACGCATCCTGCTTTACCCCTTTCGACGCGTCATAAGTGAGCTGCTCCCTTACCCAGTCTGCAATGGCGGAATGCGCCTCAGCTACAGTTTTGGCTTTTGCTGTAATTTCTTTTGCTGCCTTTTTTATTTCAACGTCGTCAGTCTGTATGTTTTTTTCAGGGGCCAGGCCCTTTTTGAGTTCGTCAGAAAGCGCAGATGCAGGAAGTGGAAAGGGTGTCTTTGATGCGAGGGGATTTGAGATATCAACTATTATCTCAACCCTCTTGGAGAACTCGTCCTCTGAAATCACCTTCTGAGAGAAAGTGGCATTTGAATAATTAGGAATCGCCTCTATCCCAACAGCCGGGTTGTCTGTGATTAGGTCGTAGACGACCCTTATCTTCCCCCGAAGGACTGTGGTGGCGGCATGGGAAGTAGATGCAAGTTGCAAGATGCAAGTTGCAACTATAGTCAAACACAAGCAATTTAAGGTCTTTAACTTGAAATTTAAAACCTGAAACTTGAAACTTTTATTTATAAACAATCATCACCCTCCCTTTCTTCAGGTACCCCAAGGTTGGCTCGGTGGTTGTTATAGTCAGGGCGTTCCCGTCAGAGATTATTACGTCACTGCGCTTTTCCCCGCTTCCCTTCAGGGCAGCAACGACAACCGGAGTTTCAGTGACCCTTGGGTGTTTTTTCGCAGCATCCACCTCTTTTGCGTAACCGACAACTCCGGTCTTTACGGCCTCCTCTTTCCGCATGTTGGCGGAGCTGTAAATGACCTCCCCTTTTTCGTTGAGCACCTTCGGCATCAGGGCGGGCTTTACCTCCACCTCCCTGGCGTCTATTATAAGGCCCGAAAAGTTGACCTTGCTCAGGTCGATCTTATCCGGTGCAGGTTCTATCTTTGCCTCTTTGACAGGCTCAGGAACGGCTGCGGGAGTAAGAGGTACGGGAAGAGTTGCGGTCTTGGCCGGCTCAAGAACAGTTTTCTTATTCTCCAACGGGGGCATAGGTGTCTTGATCTCGGTCTTGGGAATATCCTTCTTTTTGGATTTTGAAGGAGGAAGGGGCATCGTAATGGAAGGAACTGCCTTTACCTCAGAGAGCATGACATCCAGGAATGCCCCGGTTATAGGCATTTCTACGACAACCTCAACACTGCCGTCATCCAGGTATCTTCTTTCGGTAACCAAAGAGCCTTTTATGATCCCTCCGACCTTTGTAATTATGACGTCTCTTTTAGTCATAAGGCTCCCAACTGTGGATACGGCATCAACCCGCACCTCTCCAACTGTTTCAAGAAGGTTTCTCCTAGCGTCGCTTATTGCAGCCCTCTCGGCCATCAGCCTTGCCTGGGACGGATTGGCAGTCCCTGAAGGGGGTACGCCTGAGCCCTTTGCCGTCACTGTCCCCTTGCTCCAGTTTATGCTCCCCTTGGGGAGTTCATCCACCACATCCAGGGCAAAGGCGATACCTACGAAAAGAAGAAAAGTTGAAAGACAGAGAAGAGATACCTTTTTATACATGCCATACCTCCCTGACAGGGGCAGGTTTTGCGCCTGCCCTTCTATGATGGGTACCCGCAAGGAGTACCCCTACGGATCTGCTATCAACTCTACCACAAGCTGCGGAATCTTCAACCCTTGATTAACTCTGTGATAGCTTTCCACATCTCATCCTTTCCTTCCCCTGTTGTTGCCGAAAATAGTATGGCGATTCCGTTCAGACCAGTTTTAAATAACTTCAACTGCCTTGTCCGCTCATTTCCTGAAAGCTTGTCTACCTTTGTCAGGGCAAAAATAACAGGTATTTCCAGGGAAGAAAGGAACTCGATCAGCATTTCCTCTTCCTTCTCAGGAGGTCGTCTTATGTCCATAATAAGGACTACACCTTTCAGGTTGTCCCTTTTTTCCAGATACCCCTCAATCATAGGCCCCCACTCCTCCCTGAGGGAGGCCGCAACCTTCGCATACCCGTAACCAGGGAGATCTACAAAGGTCAGCTTGTGGTTGATCCTGAAGAAATTCACAAGACGCGTCCTCCCAGGTGTGGAGCTGGTCTTGGCAAGCCCCTTCCTTCCGATAAGGGTGTTGATGAGGGAGGACTTCCCCACATTGGACCTTCCGACAAAGGCCATCTCAGGAAACTTCTCCTTAGGGAAATCCCTTTCATGAACTGCGCTCTTTACAAACTCAGCCGATACAATCTTCATAATCTCTAATCTCCCCTTACCTCAACAACAATTTCCTCATCAGTCAGGCTGTACAACGTCACCTCTTTTTGTTTTTAGGCAATACCTTCTTTGAATCCGGCGGCAGGAAGTTCTCCCCAGTAACAACTTGTCTGTCTGTTTTAGTTTCCAGTTCCAGTCTGGCTTTTTTGGCAATGCTTCCACCTGTTTTGCCGGCAATCTTGTTCTTTTTCATACCGATGGCATCCATGCTTTCGGCAATCTGGCGGGTTGAAAGTTCGGCAAGAGCGGTGAAGATCAGCTCTGCTTCGCTCATGTGGTCTCTGAGATTCTGGGTTTTTAATCCCTTGATTTCTTTATGCTTTTTTACCGATACCCCCGTCCATTCCTGGTGGATGATATTGGTGAGGATGGCGTATTCCTCTTCTTTTTTAATCTCATGGTCTTTCCAGTAATCGGTCAGTTTATTACGGGTTTCCTGCCCCATCATCCGTTGCTGAATCCACTTTTCACTTCTGCCGTGCTGCTGCCAGTATTCCCGCGCTCTGTCTAAAGACCGTGCCGGGTCTGCCATATCCTGCATCCGCTCATAGCCGACTTTAGCAAGCCATAGCTTGATCGGCTCCGCCTTGGGGCTGGGAACAGACTGTATAAGGCGTAAAAGAGTCTCTGGATTAGCAACATCGGTAAGGCGCATTTTTCCATCACCTGCGATCATTTTCAACTGGTGACAATTTGTCACCGTTTGGCTGCCCTCAGCTTTCAGACGTTCTTTCAGCTTGTTCCAGTATTTCCGGGCAGCCTGATAATCCGGTTGCTGGATCAACACCTGAATAATATCCACCACGGAGAAATACCATGTTTCGGTTTTTTCATCGTATACCCTGCGAATTTTATAATCTTCAAATATGGCAAGTGAGTTTTCAGTCATTGTCCCTCCCCTCCCACAACCGCTATCTCCTCCTCCAGCCTTTTTGCCGCCTGCTGCAAGAGCCACACACCTTCTAACGCTTCCATCTCTTTGTCCGATTCAAGATGCCTCAACCTTCCAATCATCTGATGTTAGTTCAATTGCTTCTAACACCTGAAAACAAAAGCCTTGAATAGATTTTGCTGATAGATTAACTTCTATAAAGGCCCCGTTTTTTAGCTCCCGTATGGCCCGAAACTTCTTTTTATCTCGCCCCACCAATCGTGGAAATTGCTGTATGATCTGCTCGAACTTGTCTGGCTCTAAGTCAGCAATTGTATTCATGGTCTGTTCTAAAACATCGCGCCATGATTGAACCGTAAAATTTTGTCCAAGAATCCAAAGCTTATGAGGTATTGTACCTGTAACACCTCCCTGGTCTTTCTTTTCTTCGGTCTCATCTCCAAAATAAGGCCAAACTGAAAGAGCAATATCTGAAAGGTGCTCAGATCGTCTCTCTATATCTTCTCTTCTCCAAGAGGTTTTGTCACAAAAGTATCTGTTTATTTCAAGATGACTTTCGCTCAGCCGTTTTTTCTTATTTTCAAAGTTGTCATTTGAAAGTTCTGGATTGTATGCAGTTAAGGTAAGGTTTCCTATGGTGTGCAATAGCAATTCATGGGTTAACTCCCAATCATTTCCCAAATGGTTTTGCCAATGCTCAGTTAATGTTTGCGGCATAACATGTTCAATGGAAAGGTCATCAAAAGGCACTTGTTCTTTGTGAGAGTAAGACTCTTCAATTGACTCAAGGATCAGTTTTGTTTTGATTGTGCGATCTCCAGCGCCGTACAATTTTGCATCAATCAAGCGGGACCTAAACTCGATGTTCTTTGGATAACCTTTGGCTTGAAGTACGCTTTTCACGCCTTCCGTAAATTTGCCTGGGTTCTTGCTTTGAATTTGCAAATGAAGGGGTGGAAAGATTTTATTAAGTCCGTGAGTTGGAATATTGCAAACAAATCGGCGAATCATGAAATTTTCAATTATTTTTAAAATATCCAAAAACTCATCTGCTGAAACCTTCCCTTGCAAATACTCATCATAACAGTTTAACAGGAAAGGATAAGCAGTCGTTACCTCTATCCTGTTAAGACGACTCAATGCTTTGCTTATGCTTACATTTGTCTCATATTCGGGGTAGAGCAACCTTTGATAGTAGTTGGCAAAGCGTGATATGTTTTTGAGATATTCTAAAGCATCTCCTTGACTCACTTTGTCTTTAAGAGAAAAATATACATCGTTCTGTTTTACTGGATCTCCACTTTTCATGAGGTAATGCCGGATGAATTCTGTCAGGTTATCACCCAGGGCGTCTTGCATTGGCTTCCAGTACTGGGCATATATCTTTTCTTGTTCATTAATGTGGATTCGCATGAAGAAATAATTACGAATCAAATCGGATTGAGTAAGTGGTCGCCCCTTGGCATTAAGGCTTTCAAAGACAAGATGAGGATTATCATCCGCATCGAGAACTATACTTACAACAGAAAGATTGTTTGAAACAACCTTCTTAAGGGTGCGGATATCCAAATTACACTGCCGAAATTTTCTTTCAAAGAATTGATAGGCATCAAGAATGGGATTATTACTGTTCGGAGATTCTGATCGAATAAGCCTTTGAAAGGTTTCTCTGTCGAGCTGAGTAGGCTGGAGCTTATAGTAGTCAAAATCCTTTTTATATGGATTCACCAAAAGGGTATTATTAATTTCCTCTGCCAGTTCAAGCTCTGAGTTTTCTTTTGCTTTTTCACGCAATAACGTCAATAAGATATAAATCGTTGTAAGCCGTTGCTGACCATCTATAAGCAAATATTTTGCGACACCTTCCGGTACGGAAACCGTTGGCATTGTGACTATTGAACCAACAAAATGGGTACGAGGACTATCTTCTTCGTATAGTTCTACAATGTCATCCCATAAAATCCCCCACTCTTTCTTAGTCCAACTATACGAACGCTGGAAGAGAGGCACAACATATTGTTTTGTACCTTCAATTATCGGCTGTAATTTAGTTTCTGAGGCTTTCATTGATCTTCTCCTCTATCACAATTAAATCTCCCAGCTTCCAGCAAAGTTGCCGTAGCCGCGCAATGACCTGCTTCATTTATCCTTGGCATAGCCCCCTTGGATTCCCGCTTAAACACCGCAGGAATGACAAATCTCACCCCTGCCCTCACCCTAATGGCGAGACAGTTTTATCTTCAAACAACCTCTCTGAATGCAGGGAGCCTCTTTATATGCCCAACGAGGAACTCCCCTCCTATCCCGTTCACGATACCTGTTGCAAGTCCGAACCCCAAGAATACCGGCAGGAGCATGAATATTTCCGAGTGTCTTATGAACAGGGCGTAGACCGTAACAACCTGAGCCAGGTTGCTTGCGTATGCCCCAAGGACGCTTATCCCGACCAGGCTAAAAATCCCTTTGAAAAACCTGTATGAGACGCCCATGACCACGGCGCTTGCAATTGCCCCAGAAAGACCTATAAAAAAGGAGGGGGTCAGGAACGTCCCTATTATCAGGGAGCCCACCATAACCCTGAGGAAGGCTACTGTTAACCCTGCCCAGAAGTCATACAAAGATATGGCAGTAATGGTGAGTATATTTGCAAACCCGAATTTGAGCCAGGGGACCGGAGTCGGAATGGCCGCCTCTATAGTATGAATAGCGGATGCGAGGGCCACGAGGAGGGCCAGATGGGTATTCCTCCTTACCCTTTCAAGGTCTGATCCCTTTTCAGCGTGTAACTGCGTCATAATCCCCATCGCCTCCCAGCACCCTTACTACAACCCTGTTGGGAAGACAGGCAGCCATCTGGCCGTTTTTGCTGATCTCTCCCTGATGGATGCATACCTTGTTCCTGCATGGGGAAGAGAAAAATGACGCCTTCCCTCCCCTGACGTTGATCTTGCTGGTACCCAGGACACCTTTTACATCAATAAGGTTGTCCTTTCTGAGCAAGTAGGTTCCGGCTTGCTTCCCGTCAGCCTCTATCCAAATCTCCACCCCCTGCCTTCCACCACTTGCCATGGAGTAACTGAAGATGGTAAGAATGGCAAGAAAGGCGATGAGTACCTTGTCAGCGATTGTGAACATGAGATTTAAGAGGATACCAGAATGGGTGTCTCCTATCAAGGAGTTTATCTCTTTTTAAACGCCAGCGCATGCCCATCATTTCTAACGAACATCAACCTTTTTCTCCTTGACAAAAAGGGAAAGTTAAATTATCTTAATCGAACTTTATGGCCGAGGGCATGATTCAGGCCGATTTCCCGATTGATCTTAATAATCTTAATTAGGGGGACGACATGATAGACTACCTACCAATACTAGCCCTCTTTGTCCTTGCAGTGGTCTTTGCATTCGGCACAATCCTCGCATCACACCTTATAGGGCCTAAAAATCCTTACAGAGAAAAGCTCTCACCTTATGAATGCGGGATGCCTCCTGTCGGCAATACAAGGGAGAGGTTCCCGATAAAATTCTATATCATAGCCATGTTATTTATCATATTCGATATTGAAGGTGTATTCATGATCCCCTGGGCCGTCGTCTTTAAGAGACTCGGGATGTTTGGGCTCATTGAGATGGGCGTATTCATCGCTATACTTCTGATAGGTCTTGCCTATGTATGGAAGAAAGGGGCACTGGAATGGGAATAGAACAGGCACTCGGCAAGCTTGGCGATAATGTCATGGTTACTTCTGCGGAGAAGGTCATAAACTGGTCACGTCGTTCGTCCCTGTGGCCCATGACCTTCGGTCTGGCATGCTGCGCCATAGAGATGATAGCCATGGTCTCCGCAAGATATGATGTATCAAGGTTCGGGGCCGAGGTATTCAGGGGAACTCCTAGGCAGTCAGATTTAATGATAGTCGCAGGGACTGTAACTAAGAAGATGGCCCCTGCGTTAAGGGCTGTTTATGACCAGATGCCTGAACCGCGTTATGTGATATCAATGGGTAGCTGCGCAAACACGGGTAATATATTTGATACATATTCGGTTGTTCAGGGTGTTGATGAGATCGTCCCAGTAGATGTCTATGTACCAGGATGCCCTCCATGCCCGGAGGCGCTTTTATATGGAATCATGAAGCTCCAGGAGAAGATTGACAA
>JAENJC010000136.1 GCA_016844545.1 Deltaproteobacteria bacterium
GTCTATCATCCCCTTTTTCATGAAATACCCTGCCATGTTGTCTGTTATAAGGGTCACAGGGATATTGTCCTTCTGGAGTTCCCATGCGGTAAGCCTAGAGCCCTGCAGAAAAGGCCTTGTCTCATCTGCAAACACCTGGATATTCTTCCCAGTCTCATGGGCGGCCCTTATCACGCCCAGCGCAGTCCCGTACCCTGCGGTTGCAAGGGCTCCGGCATTGCAATGGGTAAGTATCCTGGCACCATGAGGTACAAGGGAATCCCCATTCTTCCCTATATTCCTGTTTATCTCAATATCCTCGTCATGAATCTTTAATGCCTCTATCTTTATCAGCTCTTTGAGCTTCTCTACCTTGACCTCCTTGTGGTCAAGACAGAATCTTTTCATCCTGTCTACCGCCCAGAAGAGATTCACGGCAGTGGGCCTTGTGCCTGCCAGGAGGTCGCAGATCTTTTCGTACTCCCTGTAGAACTCCTCGAAACCAGTGGCCTTGATACCTTGAGCACCGAGAGCGATCCCCATCGCAGCGGCAACCCCTATTGCAGGGGCTCCTCTGATTATCATATCCTTTATGGCCTCGGCCACTTCCTGGTAAGTCCTGCACTTTACATATACCTCCCGCACAGGCAACAGCCGCTGATCTATCATTATCACCGCTTCATCGGTCCATTCAATAGTTGTAAAAGTCACTATCTACCTCCTTCGCATATTGAAGACAGGATACCAAATACCCCTTTGAGCTTCAAGCATTTTCACGGTCTCCGGCACAGTAAATTTTATCTTGCATATTTTGAAAAAGGATTTATAATTTTATCAAATCCTCTTATAAAGGAGCGGTGTAACCGAAACGTGGGGCGAGGCGATATAATAATAGACGAGGTCAAGGTTGACAGGCATATCATCGTAAAGCCTTACGAATGCGATGTCAAAAAACTCAACTGTGCATCTCTCTGCTGCATGCGCGGCTGCATTGTCACATCAAAAGAGGTTGAACGCCTCAATAAGCACCTGCCTGAAATAGCAAATTACCTCGGCCCTGAAAGAAGAGGGATTATAGAAAAGAACGGGATGTTCCTTGCCGACTGCGAAAAGCAGTGTCCCGGAGGGTGCGAGATCCATCCTGAGGAAAAGAAGGCAGTTATCCAGTTTTTGGAAAAGAACGAAAGGCCTAAATGTATATCCTATATAGAGGACGGATGCATCTTCCTGTATAACAAAGAGGGGATCAGTCTCTGCGCCATCCACTCATATGCCTTGGACAACGGGATAGACCTCTCTGAGATAAAACCCCTTGACTGCATCCAGTATCCGCTTTACTGCTACGATACCAACAAGGGACAGAAAAAACTGGCTGTCCAGAAGAACTCCCTCATATCAAAATTCCCATGCATGAATATAGACTGCGGTGATGCCATGTACAAAAACCTTACCCATGCCACCAATAACCTCCTTGGCGAAGAGTTTAGCGAGAAGCTCGCAAGATACGCTGAAAGCGGTCAGATGGAACTATTTGTCAGGTCAGTCAAGCCTTTCCCTTCTCCAGACCCTTCAATACCGCCGCAGCTGCCATCCTGCCTGAATATACAAGACCATCAAAACCCAATGTAGGGAAGACCTCCGGACCTGCAAAGACCACATCCCCCCGGACTATCTCAGGCGGCAAAACACCTACTCCCATCCTCTGACTGAGAGTTGTGGTATAAATCCCATCCCAGCCCGACTCAGGGGACCTTATGTCCAGTACCTCCGTATGGATATCAATAAAAGGACATAACTCCTCCACCCCTTCCAGCATTTTTTCAGTTATCTCCCGTAACCTTTCCTTCAGAGAAAATTCTTCCTTAGATACCTTGCAGGTAATGCTCAGACTCCTTCTTCCATTAGCAGAAGGGCTAATCTGCATAAAGAGGAGGTTGTCGGAGTGGTATTCTTTTTTATAATCCCTGAGCATAACAACATTTTCAGCCATTCCAGCCGGTATCCCGTCCTCTTTTACACCGATATTTATAGTCAGTGGGTAACAGGCCTTTTCAATCCTCTCCGCCTTTTTGAGGTATTTCTTTCCACCGTCAAGGAAAAGGTTGCAGAAAGTCCTTGCATCAATGTTCCCTATAACAGCCCTGCCTGAAAATGCCTCATCCTCAGTCCTTAATAGCCATCTGTTGCCGTTCCTTGACATATCCTTAACACGGGCCTCTATTATGTCCCCGCCGAGGGTCCTGATCTTCTTCATGAGGAGGGCTCTAAGGGCATCACTCCCTCCTTCCATACAATAAATCCCTTTTCTGGAGGATTCTAAAGTTGACGAAGCTGCAATCAAGGAGATTCCTCCGGGCATGAAGGAAAAGGAAGAAAGCTGGGCACTTATAAAGGATTGAAACCTTTGATCCGGGTCAATCCTTTCAATGGCATCTTTTATAGGCTTTCTCCCTCTTGCTATCCAATACGGCAGTAACAGCCTGAAGGAAAAGGGATTTAGCTCCATGATCTGGTCTATCTTGCCGTTTATGTCTGCGGTGTGGCTGTAAAAGGCAGATACCTTGTCAATATATTGAGGGAAGCACCTTCTCAACTCCTCATGAAACAATCCCGTTCCTTCATATATGTCTACCCTCTCGTCAGGGAGAACTACCTGATAGGATATCGCAGCATTCCTGAAGACCCCTTTGGAAAGGCCGATTTCATCAAGCACCTCGCCAAGTGGGCCGCCATGCAGCCCTGTTATAGGGAAAGGTCTTTCGTTGAATATATATCCATTTTTTTCATAAGAGGCCGGTTTAACAGCATCCCCTACTATTGCAACCCTGATTCCCTTTTTAGCAAGGAGGGCTGCGGAAATCAGGCCTGATATCTCTGAACCTATTATGAGTATGTCGTATGCAGTCTCCAATACCTCTATATCTCCTCGTTAGATATAACTTCTATCCCCTCTCTCAGCAGAATGGCAGTCAGGACTCCTTTACCGGGTACAAGAATGCCATTTCTATAAATCCTGTGGACTCCACAGGAAGGGCTCTTCTCCTTCATTATGGCTTTTTTTATCTTACTTCTTTTTGCTATCCCCAAAAACTCGTTAGCCCCCTTCAGGAACTGGCCAGTAACATCCCTGCCTTCAGTATCAACTACCCTGGCTCTGCCATCAAGAACATCATCCCCATCACCGCCGATTATCTCAGACGGCTGTCTTGGTATTGATAGGCCACCCATCTGCTCCGGGCAATGCGGGACAAGCTCCTCTTCCATTGAAAGCATCAACACCTTCTGATCCAGCCTGTGCCCGCCGTCATATCGGCATAGTGCGCCTGTAAGACATGCGCTGACAATGATTCCGGGCCTTCTCTTGGCTGAAGCTTGCATTGAAGCACTCTATCATTTTTTTAGGATAAAAAAAAGCCCCTATCAGGGGCTTTTGGAACAGGATACTCAAGGTCAACTTTTCAAACCAACCCTGCGTCCTTATGCCTCTTCAATATTTCATCAGCCAGTAGGTCGAGGGCCGCAATATCTACATCCTTTGGATGCCCCTTAACTAACACAGGATCGAGAACCTCCAGCTTCAGATTGCTGATCATCCCTGTTATCTGCTCAACCACCTTTCCGCCCCAGCCGTAAGAGCCAATGATGCCTGCAAATTTCAGCTTAGGCCTGAGTGCATTCACAAGAGAAACTGCATAGGCAACTTCTGGATGTGCTCCTACAAGTACGGTAGGAGTGGCTATTACAATAGTGGCTGCATCTATAAGGGATACGGCCAGTTCTCCAAGGTCTGTCCCTGTAAGATTAAAAGGTCTCACCGTTATCCCTCTGTCAATCAGGGCATCTATCAGGTGGTTGACCATCTTCTCGGTGCTCCCGTGCATAGAGACAAAAACTATGATCACCTCGTTTTTTCCCTTATCGGAAATCCATTTTCTGCATTCATCAAGGATAGTTTCGGGTCTTTGGTAAACAGGGCCGTGGCTCGGAGCTATCATCTCCACGTCCATGGCCTTTATTGTCTCAAGATGCTTCCTTATGCTCGTACTGAACGGCATCATGATCTCTGCATAATACCTCTTGGCCCCCTCGTACACCCTTGCCTCATCATCCACAAACAGGCTGCTTGACGCATAGTGGGACCCCAAAAAATCGCAACTGAAGAGGATCTTATCCTCTCTGCTGTATGTAAACATAGTCTCCGGCCAGTGGACCCACGGAGCCAACAGGAATTCAAGGGTTCGGCCTCCTATGGAGATAGTTTCCCTGTCTTTCACCGTTATGAATTTATCTTCATCAATGC
>JAENJC010000025.1 GCA_016844545.1 Deltaproteobacteria bacterium
AGCCGGACACATTGACCACGGGAAGACCTCTCTTGTAAAGGCCCTTACAGGAACCGACACCGACAGGTTGAAAGAGGAGAAGGAGAGGGGGATAACCATTGACCTGGGATTCGCCTATATGCCTCTTCCTTCAGGGACGGTCCTTAGCATAATCGATGTCCCCGGACATGAGAAGTTTGTCAGGAATATGGTGGCAGGGGCGGCGGGGATAGACATGGTCCTTCTGGTGATTGCAGCAGACGACGGAGTTATGCCCCAGACCAGGGAGCATCTGGAGATATGCTCTCTTCTGGGCATACGGCATGGTCTTGTTGCTGTTACAAAGGCGGACATGGTTGATGACGAATGGCTTAAAGCAACCATAGAAGAGATAAACGGTTTTCTTAAAGGAGGCTTCCTTGAGGGCGCCCCGGTTGTCCCTGTCTCGTCCGTCACAGGAACGGGGATTCAGGAGCTTATCACAAATATAGACTCCATCGCTAAATCGATAAAACAGAGAAAGAGCGGGGAGGTATTGAGGCTGCCGGTTGACAGGTCCTTTACCATAAAGGGGTTTGGAACGGTTGTAACCGGGACACTCGTTTCAGGAAAGGTAAGGGTTGGAGATGAGGTTGAGCTTTTACCCAAAAACGTAAAGACGAGGGTAAGAGGGATCCAGATCCATGGAAGGCGGATGGAGGAAGGGGTCGCCGGTTCAAGGGTTGCCATAAACCTTCATGGGATAGAAAGGGATACGGTCAACCGCGGGGACACCATTACATCTTCGGGGATATTAAAGACCACAATGACTGTTGAGGCGGAAATATCATTACTGCCGACAACCCCAAGGCCTCTTAAGAACGAAGCAGAGCGGATGCTCCATATCTATTCAGCCTCATCTATGGCGACTATCATCCTCCTGAATTCGAAGGAGATAAGACCGGGAGAGAGCGGATTTGCCAGGATCAGGATCAAGGAGCCGATTGCGGTCTTGCACGGCGATAGGTTTGTCCTGAGAAGTTCCGATGCAGGAACCATAGGAGGAGGCGTTATCCTTGATGCAGACCCTCCCAAGAGGAGCAGGAGGGCGGCTCTTGAGGAGTTAAATATCCTTTCTTCAAGGGATATTAAGGGAAAGATCCTTCTCTATATCAGGAGGGGCGGAATAAACGCTACCGATGTTAGTGACTTGTCGGTGAAGTTCAATACTAACCCAAAGGCCCTTGAACCATCAATATCTGAGCTTATTGCATCTACAATTATCTTAACTATAGATGGAAAGGTGATATCTGCTGAGCCATTCAACGCCTTGAAAAACTCTCTCATAGAACTCATCGGCTCATTCCATAAGAAAGAGCCAATGAAGGCCGGTCTCCTGACCGAGGAGGCAAGGACAAGGCTCAGGATTTCTCAAAAGGTATTGGAGACCGTTATCGATACCCTTGTCAAAGACAAGTTAGTTATTATCGAGAGGGATATCCTTAAACTCGCCTCACACAAGGCATCAGGGGGAGAGACGAAAGAGAGGATAGAAAAGATTTATATAGAGGCTGGCCTTACACCACCCACCCTTACAGAGCTGCTGGAAAAGCTGAAGATCAAGGAAAGGGAGGCGTTGGACCTGTTAAACCTCCTCTCGAAAGAAGGGCGGCTGGTAAAGATAAAGGAGTTTTTCTTTTCAAAAGACTCCATAGACGCCCTGACTGCAAGTATCCGGGAGTTTTTTGCAATGAAGAGCGATATGACGCCACCGGATTTCAAGGAGATGACAGGCCTGTCAAGGAAGTTCGCCATACCTCTTTTAGAATACCTGGACTCACAGAAGGTCACAATAAGGGTAGGGGATGTGAGGAAGTTCAGGAAGGGTTAAGGAGGTTAACCAAGGTCACCATATAAATATTGAACGATAGAAAGGAGTGCGAGAGGAACCGTCTCTGTCCTTAGTATTCTCCTACCGAGAGAGACGGGGATAAAACCGTATTCCTTTGCAATCACTATTTCAGAGTTGGTCAGCCCGCCCTCTGGGCCTATTATAAAAATGACCTTACTATTTCCAAGGACAACTGGGAGGATTTTTTTAAGGCATCTTTCCTTTTCCCCTTCCCACGGTATCAGCTTTAAAGACGATGGCTCGGCATCTTTTACAAATAGATCAAAACTAACCGGCTCGGAAATGACTGGAACCTTTACCCTCCCTGACTGCTTGCACGCCTCAACGGCAATCCTCTGCCACCGCTCAATCTTATTGCTGCTGAAGGACTTGGGAACAACCCGCTCTGAATAAATCGGGACTATCTTGGAGACCCCAAGCTCGGTGCTCTTCTGCACTATGAGGTCCATCTTATCGGACTTTGGAATCCCCTGGCCCAGGATGATCTCAACAGGAGACTCCGTATCTCCCTCACTCCCCTCAGTTATATCTACTGTAACCCCGTCCTTACTGAACCCGTTTATTCTTCCTTCAAACTCCATCCCGCTTCCATCAAACAGGACAACCTGATCGCCTGGCCTGACCTCGGCGCCCTTTATCTCTGCCTTGACACCAACACCCAACCTCTCTTCAATATAAAACCGGTGCATCAGTATCCCCTTTAAAATTCCAACACAGTTCCACCCTCATCTTCATTTCTATTACCATTGTTTTCGAACGCCCGTCAAGCCTTCATGTCAATAGTCAAGTTTGCCCCTTTATGCCTGCCCTCCTTTATGGTTTAGTTTCTCGCTGTAACTTTTATTACCATAATCGGAGGGTAATTACTTTAAGCAGGTCTCCTTTTTTCTACACTACCAAAGTTTTTTCAGACAGGCTACTGGTAGGGATGGCAGGGCCTATACTTGTTATCTCCATAGGGAGCCTGAAGGTAAAGTTACTCCCTTTGCCGTACTCGCTCTCCACATGTATACTCCCGCCCTGTATTTCTATATATCGTTTTGTTAAAGGGAGGCCGAGCCCTGTCCCCTCGTACTTCCTGGTGGAGGAACTTTCAACCTGTGTAAACTCTTTAAAAATAAGTTCCATATCTTCTTTCTTGATCCCTATTCCATTGTCTGCAACAGAAACCTGAAGGTAGTAGTTATTTGACAGGGCATTTACCCTTATCTGGCCGCCATCGTTGGTAAATTTTACAGCATTGCTGAGCAGGTTATACATTATCTGTTCAAACTTCCTCTTGTCTGCGATAATGGTGGAGATATTGTCCGCTATATTCACCTCCATTGATATCCTCTTTTTCAGAGCCATTGGATTTACAATAGCCTGCACCTCTTTAATTGCAACCTGCACATAAAATTCCGCAGACTTTACCTCCATCTTTCCTGCCTCTATCTTTGAAAGGTCGAGTATATCATTGATCAGAGCAAGCAGGTGTTTGCCGCTCTTATGGATATACCCCACATATTCCTGCTGTTCTTCATTCAAATTACCGCTTATACTGTCCTGAAGTATCTCTGAAAAGCCCAGGATGGCGTTTAGCGGCGTCCTGAGTTCGTGTGATGTATTGGCAAGGAATTCCGATTTTAGGCGGCTTACTGTCTCCATTTCCTGATAACCCCTTTTTAGTTCTTCTGTCCTTTCCGCAACGCGTTTTTCCAGTTCTGTATATGATTGATTTATTTTCTCTACCATGCGATTAAATTCCTTTGCAAGTTCCTCTATCTCATCGCCTGTCTTTATATCAATGCGATGGCTCAGATTGCCGCTTCCTATAATCCTGGCGCCGCGCTCAAGGATACGGATAGGCTTTACAATCCTTCTTGCTGCCCAGAATCCCATTGCTGAAAGGATGCCAACCGAGAAGACCAGAAGCAGCAGAGTCCTTTTTAACAGGGTGCGTATAGGCGCATAACTTTCTTCCGGGGACTGGCTGACAAATGTATACCATTTGTTACCACCAAAGATATTCTTCCCATAATCAAATGTAAGGGCTACCGGGGCAAACCCTGCAATGGCGTCTATACCGCCATGGGCATTATCCTTCACAAGACCCCATCCTCTCGGCGCCGTGGTAATATCCTTCAACAGGGTGTTGGTAACCGTATGTATGTTGGGCGGGAAGATAGGGCAGAGAAGGATAGTGCCGCCTGAATTTATCAGCATCGCATGTCCGGTTTCGCCAACCCGAAACTTCTGCACACCATGGGATATCCTTTCTATCTTGCTGAGGGTATGTATAATGCCTGTGAGCTTATTACCTTCTTCATCCATAATGGGGGCTGAGATGCTTTGTAGGTACTGGTTTCTGTCAGGGTCAAGGTATATTTCACTTATATATATGTTGCCCCTTCCGCTGTTATAGGCTGCCTGCCACCACTCTTCATTCCCAAAATAAAGATATTTGGTCTTGTCTGTAGACGCTACCAGCGCGCCTCTTGAGTCGGTTATAAAAAGCTCTACATACTCGCCTGTCTGCTTCTTGATGTCCAGAAGATACCTGGCAGCAGGGGTTAACAGATATTTTTTTAAAGACTCATCTTTGTTTCCAGTCCGGACCCATTGGATATCCAACTGCCGTATCTCTTTTTCAATTGAGGCTTCATCCTTGCCTGCATATGCCTTATTGGCAGACCTGACCGCATCTCTTAAAACCGGTGATATGGCCAGACCCCTGATGCTGGAAACGGACTGTTCTATGATTATTTCTATATTGCCTGCTATCTCTCTGGCTATCCGCGCAAAGTCCTTCCCTACAGATTCTGTGAGCTCCTTCCTGCCCTGCAGATAAACAAAGGATGTGCCCACAATAATAGGGAGTATTCCAACTATAAATATAGAAACAGCTGTCCTTCGCTGGATACCCTTTTTCATATTTTCAGGTCTTCTTCTTTTTTGGTGATATCTTTTCCAATGACTACAAGGCCTATGACCGTGCCTCTCCTGTCCTTTAATCTTGAAACTGTGAGGCTGATACGCACAATATCCCCGCTCTTTTTCATAAGCCTTGTATCGTAACTTGACACATTTCCATCCTCGACCGCCCTTTCCCTTATCCTCCTGTACTCCCTCTTGTCAACAAACAGGTCTTCAAATCTAACACCCACCATATTTATTATGTTATAGCCGAGTATATTTTCGGCGCCCCTGTTAAACTGAACGATTTCGTCATAAAGTGTGGTGGTAATAATCATATCTCCGGAATATTCCAGGATGTTCTCCAGATATTCCTTTGTCTTTCCCAGTTCTGCTGTTCTCTCCTCCACCATGGTCTGGAGCTCCTTGTTGTATATCTCAATCTGATCTCTGGATGTCTTTAGATCAAGCGCCATCTGATTAAATGAGGCAACCAGCTCGCCAAGTTCATCCTCTGTTGTCTTCTCGACCTCAGGATAAGGGGCACCTTTGGCAACACTGCTGGCAGCCAGTGATAAGGCCATTATAGGGGTTGTAATCTTACGTGACATATAAATAGATATCCATATTCCAGCGACTATCGCAATGACAGAGAAGGTTATAATCTGCTGCAAGGCCTTCTCTTTCACCTTGTCAGCCGCTATACCCTCATTATCAAGGGAACGCCATGCCTCGTCATACAGCGCATCCATATTATTTATCAGGACAAGTTTTGCCTTATCCATATCTTTCAACAGCGGCACAATATTGGCGTTTCTTGCGGCGGTTGCCCAGTTGAATGATTCCTGAGCCCTCTCTCTTATGAAATTGAATTCGTCTTTTATCTTCTTGAGAAATTCCTTCTCATGTTCCTTTAGCCTGAGTTTCCCGACATATAAAATCTTCTTTTCGACGTCAAGCACCAGTGGTTTATAGTACTCCATATCGCGCATATGTTCTTTTATCATGGCGTCGTTTATATCAAGGAAGTTTTTGGCCGAATGTCTGAGGGCGACAACCATATCATATTTATGGGCATGTACTAAAATCTGGCTAACGGTTTTATTTACATTGTTCAGCGCAAAATAGGCCAGAATGCTCACCGTAAGCATAAGGCCAAGGGTGGCAGCGTAACCGATCATCAGCTTTACTCTGATTGTAAGCTTCATCTGTTTGCCCTCTTCTTAGAACATGGAAATTCTACCTGAAATCCACTACCGCTTACTTCCCTTTCTCAACCGTTATGTCTTTAACCGGGCTGATTGACCTCTTGTACCATCTCTTCAGGTTATACACCCCTGGAGGCACATTGGGAATCTGGTATTTTCCATCCTTATCAGGAACTGCAAAATAGGGGTTCTGCAGCACAAGTATATAGCCCTCCATATCCGGATGAATATTGCAGAGCAGAGCCACTTCACCGAGGCGGTCGAATGTGAATGACCTTATCACCCCTTTTGGATAAGTGCCTAAGTTAAACTTGTGCCCTGCCCATGATGGTGTAAAGATATTATTGAGGATATCGTCGCTGTTGTGAAAATCAACTGTGGTTCCGATAAGGACAGGGAGGACGTATGGGACGAATGTCAGCTCAATCTGGTCCATAATTGGATGCTTATAGGGCGGCATGAATGTCCCGCTTGCTTTTTCAATATAGACAACTGTCTTTCCTACATCCTCTTCTAATTTATATCTCACTGTTCCCTTGATGGTTTCTGCGTTTGCTGCAGTGATTGGCAGTATGGGCGGGACCCCAAAGAGCAGCCATGGTAATACCAATAGTAAAATTGATTGAAAAGATTTGCCTGCCAGTAACATCTATGTTTTCTCCTGAACTTTAAATGACAAAATTCAATTTGATAAATCCGCTGTCGTTGTCTACTCCAATTGTATCAAATTTTCCCTCAATAATCAGCTTTACATTGGCCCGGATCAACGCCACCAATCCCGCAACAGCCTCATCCTGCTTTTGCCCATAGTCTGTGTCAGTCATGCCATACCTCAGTATCCCGATAAGCCATGGATAGATGGCAATATCAGTTTCTACAAAGTTAGAGAATACATCCCTTTTTTTGAAATCGCCGTCCGGATTATTATGGTTTCCTGCGATAACTGCGCCAAACAGGTTTATATCATTGTAGTTTAGACTGATATTGAGGCCGTAACGATAGAATATGTCATCCATTTTCAATGACTGGTCTACTCTATCCTCTCCATAATAGCCAAAGACGCCTATATAAACCGAACTCTCCTTCCAGTCTCCATGCAGCCATTCCCCCTCCTTTATACCGGAGCCATCCAGTCCTCTCCCTCCCAATTTATATCCAATCTTTAAGTATGCATCCTTTTCTGAATTATTATCCAGGGAACCTGTGGTACCCTCCATCTTTCCTGTGCCGTTGCCGTTAACAACACCTATGGCATAGTCAAAACGGCTTTTCATTATCCCGTTTACCTCAATACCCCTCTGGTCCCCAAAATGGAATTTGTTCTTACCCGCCTCAAAGGTATTTATCAGATAAGCGGTATGGGTCAGACGCCTGCTGTTTGAGGCAGGGACGTATGCCGGTTCAAACTGGCCGATCATCACATTTATAAAATGGCCTGACAACTTGCTGCTCAATAGATTGTTAAACTGGATAAAAAACCTTTCCACACCGCCAAACTCACTTCCATCCTCAATGAGCGCCACATCTCCAAAGAAAGATATGCCTTTATCCAGTGTTCCTGCTGAGAAGAGTTCTATTTCGTCAGGAAAAATAAAGTCGTGTCTGATTTGAGAACTTTCGTTATATCGATAGAGAAAATCTCCTGATAAGGAAATGGGTGGAATGCCCGGGAGTTCTCCTGGCCACACCCCCTCGGGCCATACCTCCTTCCATGCTGGTGCGCCCAAGCGGATCGGTTTTTCCTTAATATATTTTTCGTCAAATTCAGGTATCTGGTAGCCATTTCTCCTGAATGCCTCGCCAAACGGATTCAGCTTTGGAAAGGCAATGTGGCATGTCATGCAGCTTGTCTTGTATTTCCTTGCAAAAACAGGTATGGCCTCTGCCTCTGTCTTTAAAAATTGCAGGGTTAAAAGGGCAAGCATTGACACAGTGGTTATAATTTTGCCAGTTTGTATTCTCATGTCAGAGTTTATGAAGCTGTACAACCTTTAACCTGAAGGATTTTGAGTTGTCATCGCAAGGCGCTCAAGACCGGCCCCGTCGGGGGCGGCTTAGCTCGGCATTGAACAGTTTTCTATTCTTTACCACAAATTTGAAATGGAAAGGGGACTTATTGGTCCCCTTGTCTATGACGTTTTCTTTACTCCACCGGAATACTTGAATATGGCGTCGAAGGGACATTTTTCAAAGCAGACTCCGCACCGGATGCATGCCTCGTCTCCTATAAAGGCTATCTTTTCTCCCTTCTTTCCTCCGGTGCCGCCGGATATGCAGTTTACTGGGCAGTTCTTCACGCATATTCCGCACTTGGTGCAGAGATCGGGGGTTACTTCGAAATGGATGAGCGCTGAACATGCGCAGGCGGGGCAAGTCTTGTCCTTTATGTGGGCCTCATATTCGTCCCTGAAGTATTTTATTGTTGTAATGACTGGGTTCGGAGCTGTCTGGCCGAGTCCGCAGAGGGAGGTTATCTTTACCTGGCTCCCCAGGTCGAGGAGGAGCTCGATATCACCTTCCCTTCCATTTCCGGCTACAATCCTCTCAAGAATCTCCAGAAGCCTCTTCGTGCCTACTCTGCACGGAGTGCATTTACCGCAAGATTCATCCTGACAGAAGGCCTGGAAATAACGCGCCATGTCAACCATGCAGGTGTCTTCATCCATGACCACCATGCCGCCTGATCCCACGATGGAGCCTAAAGCTGCCAATGATTCATAATCAACCATCGTATCCATGAATGATGAAGGTATGCAGCCGCCGGAAGGGCCACCGGTCTGAACCGCCTTAAGTTTCTTGCCGCCGATTATGCCGCCGCCTATGTCGTATATGATCTCTTTCAGAGGTATGCCGTTTGGCACCTCGACAAGTCCTGTCCTGTTTATCTTTCCTGTAAGGGCAAAGACCTTAGTCCCTTTGCTCTTTTCTGTACCAAAGGATGCATACCATGCCCCGCCGTTGGTGATTATCTGGGGAACATTGGCCCAGGTCTCTACGTTATTAATATTGGAAGGTTTCCCCCATACTCCTTTTTGGGCAGGGAATGGTGGTCTTGGATTAGGCATACCCCTCTTCCCTTCGATGGAGTTCATGAGGGCCGTCTCTTCGCCGCAAACGAAGGCCCCTGCACCTTCCTTTACTATGATTTCAAGGTCAAAGCCGGAACCGAATATGTCTTTACCAAGGAACCCCCTCTCGATGGCCTGTTCTATAGCTATATTGAGGTGCTCAACAGCCAGTGGATACTCGGCTCTGCAGTATATGTATCCATGGGTGGCGCCTATGGCGAAGCCCCCAATCAGCATCCCTTCAATGACTGCATGTGGGTCTCCCTCAAGGACAGACCTGTCCATGAAAGCCCCAGGATCGCCTTCGTCCGCATTGCAGATGATGTACTTTTCATTTCCCGGAGAGTTTTTGCAGAACTGCCACTTCATCCCAGTGGGGAAGCCGGCTCCTCCCCTTCCCCTTAGACCGGATTTCTTGACCTCATCTATTATCTGCTCCGGTGTCAGGGTCGTGATTGCCTTTTTCGCCCCCTCGTACCCGCCGCGGGCAATGTACTCATCAATCTTTGTAGGGTCTATAAAGCCGCAGTTCTTGAGAACTATCTTGTGCTGCTTCCTATTGTAATCCAGTTCGTCGTAATACTGGGTATCGGGATAAGGCTGAATGTCTGGTGAGGAGGGTTTGAACTGGCCCAGAAGTCTGTCCTTGTAAACCTCTCCATTTTTTAGATGGCTTTCAAGGATTGCAGGGACATGCTCCGCCTTCAGGTCGCTATAGGAGACCCGCGTCCTGCCGGGGATGATTATATCCATCAGGGGCTCACGGTGGCACATGCCGACACACCCGGTCTTTCTGACCTCTACGTCTATGCCAAGACGTCCTGCCTCTTCTATTGCCTTGTTATAAACAGCTTTCCCTCCGGCGGCAAGACCGCAGGTCGCCATTCCAATTATTATCTGAGGCTTGCTCATGATTTGCCTTTCTGAATTCCGTCTATCATCCTTCTTGCCTCGTCAGCGCTCATCTTGGCATGGACATCTTCATTTATTATTACAACAGGGGCAAGGGCGCATGCCCCGACACATGCCACAGTTTCGAGGGTAAACTTCCGGTCTTCCGTGGTCTCTCCCACAGCGACCTTCAGTTTGTTAACGAGGTCTTCTGCTATCCTGGCTGACCCCTTAACGTGACATGCGGTGCCGCAGCATACCCTGACTATGTATTCCCCCCTTGGTTTTAATTTGAACTGGGAATAGAAGGTGAGGACTCCGTAGACGTCGGCTGGATACACTTGAAGGCCGTTCGCTATCTGTTCTATAGATTCTTCAGGGACGTAACCATAGATCTTCTGTACCTTCTGGAGAACGGGGATGAGGGCCCCTTTCTTGTTGGTGGTCTGAGAGATTATTTCATCAACTCTTGAAAGGTCAAGTTCCTGGACAGACATCAGGCACCTCGATTGGATTGAAAAGTCACGTACTGTACTTTAATGGAAAGGAAAGATAACATTGAGGGGTAAAAAATGCAAGAAAAAATTTCCTGTGAAATTTACGGAGGTTAGAGCCTCTTTAGATTAGAGAAGATCCCAGAAAGTGCTTGCATTAGAGGGGTTGATGGCAGATAATTGGTCAACTAAAACTAAAGGAAAAAAGGTGTAATTATGATCAGGAAGAAGGCAAGTGGTGCAGGGTTTGGAAAAAAGGGGGGTTCTGACAGGCCTGCCAGGAAAGGGCCAGATAAGTTTTCGTATGACAGGCCTGCAAGGAAGGGTCCAGAAAAGTTTTCAAATGCCAGACCTGCTGCCGGAAAGCCTGCAAGGTCCACGGACGGGAGATTCGAAAAGAAAAGAGCTGCCCCTTATTCATCAGAGGGGAAGCCGGAGATGAGAAAGGGAAGAGATTTTTCAGATGCAAGGAGTGGGGGGAGAAAGACGGGGCGGTTTGATAAACCTGTATCAAGAGGAAGAAGGCCTGAGGCAGAAAGGCCAGTTGTTGCAGCAGCCTTAGATGTCAGGAAGTTCAAGCCCGAGGAGAATCCACCCAGGGAAGAGAACCTCATATATGGGATAAATCCGGTATTAGAGGCATTCAGGTCGGGACGCGGTGTTGAAAAGTTGATAATATCAGAGGCCCGGGGCGGCAGGGAGGTTACGGAGCTCATAAGCCTTGCACGGGAGAGGAATATCAAGATCTCGTATGAGCCGAGGGAGTCTCTGTCCAGGGTAACCAGAACAGATACCCATCAGGGAGTTGTTGCAATCGTTGCAGCTGGAAAGTATACAACCCTGGATGCGATACTTCTCAAGGCGAAGAAGTCAGGTGAGACTCCATTTATTATTGTCCTTGACGGCATTCAGGACCCCCAGAACCTTGGCGCGATAATAAGGAGTGCAGTATGCGCAGGGGCACATGGTGTGGTTATTCCCAAGGACAGGGCAGTAGGACTGACCTCTACTGTAGAAAAGGCGTCTGCAGGCGCCCTTTCATATATGGATGTGACAAAAGTGACCAACATTTCCCAGACCCTGGAAGAGCTTAAGGAGAAGGGGTTCTGGATAATAGGGACAGACAGTAAGGCGACCGGAGATCTGTATTCAGCGAACTTTAAAGGCCCGGTGGGCCTTGTCATAGGATCTGAGGGGGAGGGGATACGTCCCCTGGTGGCGAAAAAGTGTGACCTTCTGGTCTCAATCCCAATCAAAGGAAAGGTGTCGTCCCTGAACGCCTCGGCTGCTGCTGCTGTGATAATGTATGAGGCAGTGAGGCAGAGGGGAACTAAATGAAATACCTGATTGTGAATGCTGATGACTTCGGGCTATCGGATTATATCAATGAGGGAATTATAAAGGGGCATCAGGCAGGGAGCATTACCAGTGCCACTCTCATGATCAAGAGGGAGTATACTAGAGCGGCCGTAAGGCTTTCTAAGGAAAACCGATCTCTTTGCGTGGGGCTCCACCTGGACCTTGATGATTACCTGGGAAGGGACGAAACGGGGACTGAAAGGTTCGGGATGGAGAGGATATCGAGGCAGCTTGAGGAGCCTTTGTTCTTCAAGGAGGTGGAGGCTGAAATAGACGCCCAGATAAGGGGATTTCAAAATACAGGTCTTGAGCTGACCCATATAGACGGGCATCATCACCTTCATGCAATACCCGAACTTTTTCCGCTGATTGTTAACAAAATGGTCTCTTACGGGATCAAGACCATCAGGTTCTCCAGGGAGTTTGACCTGATAAAGTATCCGCCCATAAGCTGGGACGAAGAGTTCTTCCAGGAGATGAAAAGACTTTTGAAGAAGAACAGAATAAGAGTTGCGAACCACTTTGTAAAAGGGTGGCAGCCATATGACTTAAGGAGTATTGGTGAGGGGGTTACAGAGCTTATGGTCCATCCTGGCACAAAGGAGGAATGGAGGATTAAGGAACTGGAGACACTTGAGAGCAGGGAATGGATAGATGCAGTCAAGGCCGGCGGCATAAGGCTTATATCCTTCAGGGACCTTGCGGAGATGGCCATTGACTGAAGGGCTCAGGATATTAATAGTCACGCCCGCCTACCTTCCAGATGTAACAGGTAACTCCATAACTGCCCATAGGCTCTATAAAGGATTAAGCGATAAAGGGGTAGAAGTTAAGGTAGTCGTTGCGGCGGATTGCAAAACGCCCGATTTCCAGCCCGACATTATTCATGCCCTCCATGCCTT
>JAENJC010000137.1 GCA_016844545.1 Deltaproteobacteria bacterium
GATAAGGGTGCTGGTGGAGCCTACAGAGATAAACGATGAGGCCTCACTTATGCTGGCAAGGGATATAGCGAGGAAGATAGAGAGCGAGATGACATATCCAGGCCAGATAAAGGTGACTGTGGTCAGGGAGACCAGGGCGGTAGAGGTAGCAAAGTAAGTAATGAAGGTACTTTTTATAGGCGACATAATAGGTAATCCTGGAAGGAAGGCAGTCAGAGAGCTTTTAAACGGCCTTATAGACAGGAACAATCTTGACCTCATCATTGCCAACGGCGAAAACGCTGCCGGCGGCTTTGGTATAACCCCTGATATTGCAGAGGAGCTTTTCGGTCTGGGTATCAATGTAATAACCACCGGAAACCATATCTGGGACAAGAAAGAGATAATCCCCTACATCCCAACGCAGAAGATGCTCTTAAGGCCAGCCAATTACCCCCCAGGAGTTCCAGGGTTCGGTTCTGCGGTTGTATCTGCGCCTTCAGGTGAGACGCTTGGGGTTATAAATATAAACGGCAGGGTCTTCATGGATGCCCTGCTGGACTGCCCTTTCAGGGGGGTGGATGCCGAGTTGGAAAAGATGAAGGGCAAGACAAAGGCTGTCTTTGTCGACTTTCATGCTGAGGCTACATCTGAGAAGATGACGATGGGATGGTACCTTGACGGCAGGGTGAGCGCTGTAGTCGGCACTCACACCCATGTCCAGACAGCTGATGAGAGAATTCTCCCGAAAGGGACGGCCTTCATATCAGATGCAGGGATGACAGGCCCTCTCGATTCCGTTATAGGGATAGACAAGACACAGGCTGTAGGAAAGTTCCTGACCCAGATGCCGAGGAAGTTCGATATCCCCGGTAAAGACATTGAGCTGAACGGGGTTATTCTGGATATAGATGCAGAAAGCGGCCAGAGCCGAGATATCACAAGGGTAAAGGTGAAGCTCAATGCTTAATGTTAATGAGCAATTGGAGATCATAAAGAGAGGCTCTGTAGAGGTCATCTCTGAAGAAGAGCTTGTAAAGAAGCTTAATAAGGGTAAGCCCCTTCTTATAAAGGCAGGGTTTGACCCGACTGCCCCTGATCTTCATCTCGGACATACCGTCCTGATCCACAAGCTGAGGCAGTTCCAGGAGCTTGGTCACAAGGTTGTCTTTCTCATCGGTGACTTTACAGGCATGATAGGAGACCCTACAGGGAAATCTGAGACAAGGAGATCCCTGACCAGGGACGATGTTATTAAAAACTCAGAGTCATATAAGGAGCAGGTCTTCAAGATACTCGACCCTGAAAAGACTGAGGTCAGGTTCAACAGCGAGTGGATGGACAAGATGACAGCTGTTGATATGATAAGTCTTGCAGCAAGGTACAATGTGGCAAGGATGCTGGAGAGGGACGATTTTCACAAGAGATACAAAAGCGGTCAATCAATATCTATCCATGAGTTCCTCTATCCGCTGATCCAGGGTTATGATTCTGTGGCCTTGAAGGCCGATGTGGAGATAGGCGGGACCGACCAGAAGTTTAACCTACTTGTAGGAAGGGAACTCCAGAGGGATTATGGGCTGGAGCCCCAGGTGGTGCTGACCATGCCGCTCCTGGAAGGGACAGACGGAGTCAACAAGATGAGCAAGTCCCTTGGTAACTACATAGGTATAACCGAGCCTCCGAAGGATATTTTCGGGAAGGTGATGTCGATCACAGACGAACTGATGTTCCGTTATTATGAACTCCTTAGCCATATATCAACACAGGAGTTGGGTTCATTAAAGATCGGGGTGCAGAACGGGACAGTTCACCCAAAGGATACCAAGGTAAGACTTGCAAAGGAGATGGTGGCGAGGTCCCACGGTCAGGATGCGGCGGAGCAGGCAGCAGAGGAGTTCAGCAATATATTCAAGGCCGGCGGGCTGCCTGATGAGATTGAAGAAAAAGAGATTATTTGCGAAGGGGAAGAGTGCTCGGCTTCTGCTTCTATTGCGTTATCAGGTTTGGCATCCAGTAATTCAGAAGCACGAAGACTTATACAACAGGGAGGGGTAAGTATTGACGGCAGCAAGATTACGGATATAAATCTCAAACTGACTTCCGGTAAGGAATATCTTATCAAGGTCGGAAAGAGGAAGTTCGCGAAGGTGAAATTGAAAAAGGGTTGATTTCTATTGCAGGGAAAATATAATAGTTGAGATTGGCGCTTTATGCGCCCTAATATTTTTGTGGAGGGTTGATATCGAATGGGAGAGAGTTTTATTCAGTCCTTGTTTGCTGACAGACTTGGCGGAAAGAATTTTGGCAAGGACACAAAGATTTACAAGTTCGAGAAGATAAAAAGGGCAAAGAGGGCGGCCCTTTTAGCCCATCCTGGGGTTGAACTCATAGATCTCGGAGTCGGAGAGCCCGACGAAATGGCGTTTCCAGGTGTTGTGGATACTCTCCGGGTTGAGGCAGGGAAGCCTGAGAACAGAGGATATGCCGATAACGGCATCCAGGAGTTCAAGGACGCTGCTGTAAGCTATATGGAGCGGATTTACGGAGTAAAGGGACTTGACCCTGCGACAGAGGTGTTGCACTCGATAGGTTCAAAGCCCGCCTTGGCAATGTTCCCATCCGTATTTATCAACCCGGGGGACGTGGCCCTCATGACTGTCCCGGGTTATCCTATAATTGCAACGCATACCCGCTGGTACGGCGGGGAGGTTCATAATCTTCCGCTCCTTGAGGAAAACAACTTTCTCCCAAACCTCGAAAACATCCCCACAGATATCAGGAAGAGGGCGAAGCTCCTCTATCTGAACTACCCCAATAACCCCACCGGGGCTGTGGCAACAGTGGAGTTTTTCAGGAAGGTGGTGGATTTTGCGAAGGCCAATGATATCATAGTAGTACAGGATGCGGCCTATGGGGCCCTTACATATAACGGGAAGCCTTTTTCGTTCCTGTCCATTCCCGGAGCTAAAGAGGTTGGTGTAGAGATACACTCCATGTCAAAGGCCTACAACATGACAGGATGGAGGTTGGCGTTTGTTGTCGGGAATCCGCTGGTTGTGGCTGGCTTTGCCAATGTGAAGGACAACTATGACTCAGGTCAGTTTATAGCCATACAGAAGGCCGGGATATATGCCCTTGAACATCCTGAGATTACGGAAGAGATATGCGGGAAATACAAGAGGAGGCTTGAGCTTCTTGTAGATGCCTTGAATTCCGTTGGCTTTAGCGCAAGGCAGCCAAGGGGCTCATTCTACCTGTATGTCAAGGCGCCAACGGGGATAAAAGGCGGAAGGAGATTTGCTACTGCCGAAGACTTCTCGGAGTTTCTGATTACTGAAAAGCTTATATCTACTGTGCCTTGGGACGATGCGGGGAGCTTTATCAGGTTTTCCGCCACATTTATCGCCAAAGGGGAGGCGGAAGAGAAGAGGGTTATATCAGAGGTCAAGAAGAGGCTTTCGGGACTGAATCTGGAATTTTAATTTTGACACAGATTTTCACTGATCAAAGACTATGATTTACACTGCAAAGAGTCTTTCTATCTGTGAAAATCATAATAAATCTGTGATGCTTAGAAGCGCCTACTTTTGGTTATCTGTGTCTAAAGAGAATTAAATGCATATTGCTTATATAGGTCTCGGCTCTAATATGGGCGACAAGATTGCCAACCTTAATAAGGCAATAGAGGAGCTTGGAAAGGTTCCGGGGAATAAAGTCGTAGCTGTATCGTCGATCTATAAGACTGAACCTGTGGGAGGGATAGAGCAAGACTGGTTTGTAAATGCAGTGGCAGAGGTTGAAACAAGCCTTACCCCCAGAGAGCTTTTAAATAAATTGCTTTATATTGAAAAGAACCTTGGCCGGGTAAGGGACGTAAAGTGGGGACCTCGTGTAATAGACCTCGACATCCTTCTTTATGATGACCTGGTGATGGATGAAGAAGGGCTTTCCATTCCTCACCCCTACCTGCACGAGAGAGGATTTATCCTTGTGCCATTGGCTGAGATAGCGCCGAAGGTAATACATCCGAAGTTGAAAAAAGGCATCTCAGAGCTTATGAATGGGATTCACGACAACTACAAAATAGAAAATATAGGAGGTGTGTCATAATGAAAACAACATTGCTGCTGTTATTTCTATGTCTATCAATTGTAGGCACTGGATGCAGAAAGAAGGAAGAAGGCGTTGAGTACCAGGGGACAGAAGGTGCTGTAAATGCCCTTCAGGACACCAGCCGGATGGAGGGGCAATACAAGGATGTTATTGCAAAGGACCCAAAG
>JAENJC010000138.1 GCA_016844545.1 Deltaproteobacteria bacterium
GCCTGTCATCAGTTGCCGGTGTTACGTCAAAGATATAGTCTCTATAAAACCTTTCTCTATCGCCTTCAAGAATGCTCCTGAACTCCCTGTGATACAGGGACTCTGAAAAACGGTTGTATTGATTGGTCTCGTCTTCACCTATTCCAGGGTACCAGACCAGATCAAACCTCTCTTCCTCACAAAATTCCTTTACAGCCGCAATATCTGATTCGGTTATGGCCCCGTTCTTTGCAAGTATGGTCAATACTCCCCAGCTCCTGATGGCTATGATCCTGTTTGCAGCCTTCTGTTTAGAAGGAGAAGAAGTCTCAATAGCCTCCACAACAGTAGATAGCAGCTTCAACTCCTGCCTTGGGGGCGGGAGGAGGTAAATGGTTGCTGCCACAAAACCGTCTTTTTTAAGGTGCCTGAAGTATTCTGAAAAGGCCTCAACAGTGAGGTTGTACTCCTCCTGAAGCCCCATTATTCCAGAAGACGACGAGCCGAGGGTATCGGTCAAAGGGAGTTGAATAATGTCGAAGAGGCGGCCTGACTTCTTGAGGAGGTCCCTTCCATATCCCTGACCTATATTTATGCGATTGAAAAGATTTCCAGAGAGAGGTGACAGTTCCCCTTTCATGGCTGATACAACTATCCCCCTGGTTTCCGATCCCCACACATCCTTTGCCCCGTTTTCAATTGCAGATAAAGCCTCCATCCCTCCGCCAGGGTCAATGACAAAAACATCCCCTCCCCTTCTGAGGCGGTATGGAAGGGATGAAGGGAGATGGCGCAGGAAGGAGAGGTCTCCTTCAGGATCCATCTTGCCTGAAGGAGAAAGGATAGTATCAACAACCCTTGCACCTGGGAAATTAAGAACAGAGGATAGTTCCCTGTATGGAGACATCCTGATTTCAAGGAACTGACTTGAACCAAGTATGGCAATGAGAAGGACAACCTTGGCCACAATAGGGATCAATAGGCTTTTGCCCTTTAGAGTGGATGAGGAGAGAAAAAGCAGGGATGCGATAAGGGAGAGAACCGCAGAGGCTGTTACAACCCCCTCCCCTCCTGATTTTGAAAAGATATACAGTACCAATAGACACCCAACTCCTGCGCCGGCCATATCGGCAAGGTAGAGCCTGTGAACCATCTTGTGCATGGATCTGTAGGCTACCGAGAGGATCATCCCTGAAATAACAAATGGAATCGACAGTATGAGATACTGGGCCAGTATCTTCAGAAACTCTACCCTGCTCCATGCGGCCTTGACCGGGTCAAAGATTATCTGATTCGCTGCCAGAAAAGACAGGACTGCGACAATGGAAAAGAGGGCGGATAACGTAGAAAGGTGAATCGGCATTTTGTGGTCGCCGACCACTGACCACCGACCACCGGCCACTGTCATAAATGCGCCCCCTGCGCCTATCCCAAGGAGGGCTATGCTTATCACCATGAATGCAAAGTGATAACCCTGTGATATTGAGAATATCCTGGTCAGGCCGATTTCATAGATAAGGGTTGAGACTGAAACAAGAGAGATCGCGAGGAAGAACCTTGCGGAACCGCGGTTCATTTTATATTACCGACTATGTAAATCATTATCCCTTTGCGTACCATCATCACACCAATGGCAGCAAGGATGATGTGGGCCAGCTTTGATATGGTCCTGGTGCCTGACTTTCCAAGGATACGGTTTATCGGTTCATAGAGCCAGAATACGACCCCGGCAAAGAGTATATTCAGGATTACTGCGGGAATGGTCGGTATTATTCCATACGCATCGGTAAGAAGTATCGTGGTTGTAAGAACCGCAGGGCCAACTATTAAAGGGACCCCCAGAGGAACGGAGCCCAGACTGTCAGCGTCCACGGAGCGCCACAGTTTTTCATAGGTGAGGATGTCGCGCAGGGAAAGGACAAAGAGAAGGGCTCCGCCGGCAATCATGAAATCGGCAATGGTAATCCCGATAAAAGCAAATATGGCTTTGCCTACGGCAAGGAATGCAAGGGCAACAACCATTGCAGTAACAACCGACTGCCAGATGATTTTGCGAACCTTAGAGCGCTCCAGTCCCTCAATAAGACCAATAAATATCGGCAATATCCCCAAGGCATCCACTGCAATAAACAAAGGGACAAAGCAGAGCCAGAATGTAATCATATCTCCCTCGATGGACAGATATCATACAGGACACATTCTGCATGATTCGGCTTCCTGGCCTGACAGACCTTCCTTCCGTGGAATATAAGTAGATGTGAGAGGTTCGACCACTCCTCCTTTGGTGCTATGGGCATAAGGTCCTCCTCCACCTTCACAGGGTCTTCGTTCTTCGTAAGACCAAGCCTGTAGGAGAGCCTCTTGACATGGGTATCAACTGCAATCCCCTCGTTTATGCCATAGATGTTTGAAAGTACTATATTAGCCGTTTTTCGGGCAACACCAGGGAGGGAGATCAGCTTACCCATGGTCTTCGGGACCTGGGAACCGAATTTTTCAATAATCATCCTTGCCGAACCCTGGATGTTACTGGCCTTGTTCCTGTAGAAGTTTACCGAATAGACATCCTTTTGAAACTCATCGGGATCTGCATCGGCATACTCTTTGACCGAACTATATTTTTTGAAGAGGGGTTCCGTTACCTTGTTTACCTGGACATCGGTGGTCTGGGCCGAGAGGATGGTGGCAACCAGGAGTTCAAATGGGGTCTTATAGATTAAGGCAACCTTATGTTCAGGATAGACCTTCTTCAAGCGTTTAAGGATTTCGATGACTTTTTCTTTATTCTTCATAAAAGCCTCCACATGATCATCCGCCCCTTTATTACCTCCGAATCAAGGGAAAGTGAGAAAATATTATGCCCATTTAAAAAAAGGCTTTCTTAAGGTGTGCTAACTTTAGTTGAAAATTAGGTAGAAGCGGCTCCAGTCTTTAGAGTATATTGGTTTTGCTGAAGACCAAACTTCAAGAAGAAAGGAGTCGCTATGAAGAAGTTAGTACAGAACGTAAGAAAAGTCAAAGGGTTGGAAAAATTGAATGGGATGGAGCTCATAAGCCGCCAATCCACAAAGACAGCACTGCAAACAGCCAGCAGTCAATGCCTTTGCAATAAAAACTTTATTTTGCTATACTCCGTTCAACAGCATAATGGGAGGATAATATGCCTAAGGCTGCAATTGCGGAAAAAACAGTAGTAGTTCCAAAGGAAGAGTACGGATTCTTAAAAGAGCTGCATAAGACCGTGAAGCGTCAGCAGTTCTTATTTAGGCTGGAAGAGGCTGAAAAGAACCTGAAGGCTGGCAAGGTAAAGAAGATTTCAATTGATAAGTTTATTGAGGGCATCTAGCAGGTTCAATCCCTGCATCGCCCACCAAAATAAGCTTTAACAAGGGCACGAGAAGTGCCCTTATTTGTTTTTATAAAGGGAAGATGGATAAGCGAATAATAACTCTGATCACAGATTTCGGCTTGAGGGACGGATACGTCGGCGTCATGAAGGGTGTTATCTCAGGGATAAACCCCGATGCATCTGTTATTGATATAAGCCATCGGGTTGCCCCCCAGGATATATCTGAGGCAGCTGCAATCCTCAAGGACTCATACCGTTACTTCCCTAAGGGAGCTATCCATCTTTTAGTAGTTGATCCCGGCGTTGGTGGGAGCAGACGGCCTATCATTGTCGAAACTCCTGACTACACCTTTGTTGGCCCTGATAACGGCGTATTCACACCGATATACGAATCGGGCGAGGTGCTGAGGGTAACAGAAATATCCAACAGAGAGATGCTCCTCCCGTACATCAGCAGTACATTCCACGGTAGAGACGTATTTGCCCCTGCAGCTGCTCATCTCTCAAAGCTTCTGCCGTCATCTATCTTCGGCCCTGAGATAACCGACTACGTCAGGATAAAGGCCTCTGTTCCTGAGATTAAGGGGGACATCATGACAGGAGAGGTTGCCTATATCGACAACTTCGGCAACCTTATCACAAATATCGATATAGGTACCCTTCGTAACTTTTGTGAAGATGAAAATTTCGATGTAGAAATAAAGGGTAAAACTATCCACGGACTTAAAAAAACCTATGCAGCGAGTGCGGGAGGGAAACTGATTGCACTCATAGGAAGCTCCAACAGGCTTGAGATTGCGGTAAATCAAGGAAACGCCGGAGATTTTCTAAAGACTGAAAAAGGCGCTATAGTCAAGGTGAGGAAAGGCGGAGGGAGACATCTCAAGTATAAATTGAACCTCTTCCTCTTCATAGCCACTGTATTTACAACCCTCTTTGCAGGAGCCCTTCAGCAGGGGGTTAACCCTCTTGTTACCCCATGGAAGATATACAAAGGGTTCCCGTTCTCGTTTACCCTCCTCTCTATCCTCCTTATACACGAACTCGGCCATTTTTTTACGTCCAGAAAGCACAAGATACAAGCAACTCTTCCTTATTTCATCCCAGCCCCATCATTTATCGGCACATTCGGAGCCGTCATATCCATGAAAGAACTCCCACGGAGCAGGTCTGCTATAATGGATATAGGGGTGTCTGGCCCTCTGGCGGGATTTGTTGTGGCTGTGGCCGCTTATATCCTTGGCCTATATCTACCGAGCGGACAATCAACTCTTACTCTGTCGCCTGTTGGGGAGTCCATATTGAGCAAGGCTCTTATATGGCTCATAAGAGGGGATGTCCCTGAGCATGCAAGCATACTTATACATCCGATAGGTTTTGCCGGCTGGCTTGGCCTCTTTGTCACATCTCTCAACCTCCTACCCGTAGGTCAGCTTGACGGTGGACATGTTTCTTATGCCCTGCTCGGTGATAAGCAAAGATTCCTGGCATGGTTCACTGTTTTCATCCTTATATTTCTTGGTTTATTTGTCTGGCAGGGGTGGTTGTTCTGGGCGTTTCTGACGCTTATAATAGGGATAAGACACCCGAAGCCCATAGACCCCCAGAAGAAAGACCCTCGGTCTTGTTGCCTTGATCATCTTTATCATCACCTTCATGCCCACCCCCTTTGCCTCTTAAAAAAATTTATTGCGTATCATTACTTTTTACTTGACTTTGCCAGTACAGGTATAGTATAAACTACCCAAATCAGGTACTTGGTAATCATAATAATCAATTAAAACATATGGTTATCGATCCGGATTTACAGCCCGCAAAGCCACTATAATCAAGCACTTGCGAGCTTCACTCATAGATAAGATTGTCTAAAGGATTTAATAGAGTTCAGCCGTATAAAACACCTTAAGCAAAACAGTTAATGGCCATCTCTGATACAGGAGGTGATAAACAAAGGTTTTTCTGGGGAGGGACTTAGGTCAAGCTAGTCACGCGGTAATTTCAAAGCCCTTAGGGGTAAAAAAACAAACCAAGGAGGATAACAAATGACAAAAGCTGAATTAGTATCCACTATCGCAAAGGATGCAGCCATTCCAAAGGCTGCAGCAGAGAAGGCACTTAATTCCTTTACAGCAAACGTGACCAAGTCTCTCAAGAAGGGAATCAAGGTTACCCTCGTAGGCTTCGGGACATTCACCGTTTCCAAGAGAGCTGCCAGGAAGGGAAGAAATCCTCAGACTGGCAAGACCATCAGCATCCCTGCAACAAAGGTCCCTAAGTTTAGGGCTGGCAAGGCTCTTAAAGACGCTGTAAAGAAGTAAGTTAAGCGGTAAATAGCCTCCCCACGCCCAGTCCGCTTTGCGGACTGGGCTTTTTTTATGGCTCATCCACAAAATCTGTGGGCTAGCTTTGGTTCCGGCAAATTACCAAGAGTATGATATAAGGCTTCCTAAATTTATGCAAGCATGGAAAAAGCTTTCCGAAGACGACAGAAAACATTAAGTAGCGTTTCTTGAATCTTTGAAAACCGGAAGAAAACGTAATTTT
>JAENJC010000026.1 GCA_016844545.1 Deltaproteobacteria bacterium
CCCTCCCTCAGCGCAATATCAAGCTGCTCAGGGGTTATAAGGCCCTGTGATATTAACAGTTCTCCGATTCTCATGGGTTTTTCAGCCACGTAAACCTGCCTCTTGCAAATCTCTTTTCAGCTTTGACTTTTGATTATTCGCGGTGTTATGAATATCAAGAGCTCCTCGTTTGCCTCGACCTTCTCCTTGGATTTAAAGAACCACCCAATGACAGGAATTCTGGACAGGAAAGGGACAGAGTACTCGGTTGCACGCCTTGAGTTCTTGTATAGACCGCCGATGACGGTCGTCTCTCCGTCCTTTACGAGGACTGTCGTGCTGGCGCTTTTTGTAATTATACCAGGTACACCGTCAACCACTTTATCAAAATCCGGCTCATCCCTGGAGGTCTCGACAGCGAGTAAAATATTACCATCGGCCGATACCTGTGGGGTAACTGTAAGACTGGTTACGGCAGTTATAGATGTAAGCGCTGTTGTTGTCCCGACCGTAGTAGAGCTAATGCTCTTGACATAGAACGTTTCACCGCCGCTTACCTTGGCCGGCTTGTTGTTCACGGTTGTCACCTTAGGGGTCGAGACTATCTTAATCTCTCCGTTCTTTTCCGCAGCAGATAGCTGAACATCAAGCACCAGGTTCTTGCTAAGACTTCCTACAGATATTCCGATGCCTGAGGTCGCCCCGGAAGCAGGGAGGTTGACAGCAAAATTATTTCCACTTGGCGCAGTTCCCAGAGAGGCCCCGCCTGTTATCGTATCGCCGCTGGAGGCATATTTCCCGCCCCACTGTACGCCAAGATTTCGAGAAAAGTTGTTGTTTGCCTCGATTATCCTTGCCTCTATAAGTATCTGAGGGGTTCGAGAGTCCAGCTTTCCTATGAGCTGCACTGCGTCTTCAGTCCCCTTTTTCGTATCCTTAATAATAAAAGAATTGGTCCTGGCGTCGACGGACACCGTTCCCCTTGGACTCAACACGCCTTTAACCTGGCCCACTAAATCCGATGCCCTGGCATAGTTCATGGTAAACACTTCAATTGAGAGCTCGTCCCCTGCCACCTCGACCTCGGAAAGCTTTACAATCCTGACAACCCCCTTTTCAGATATATACCCAAGGCCATGGGACTTAAGGATAACGTCAAGGGCATCATTTAGTTTCATCTTGTCCAGGGTCAGGGTTACCTTTCCCGCTATCCCTTCCGGGATAATGAAATTCTTACCGCTCTCGCTTGCCAGGAGTTTAATGACAGTCTTTATATCCTCATCAACAAGGTTAAGTGAATAGGTACGATCCTCTTCCTGAGCATGGACAAAAGAAGTGAATAGTGAACAGTGAATAGTGAACAGCAAAAAGACGTAGAAACATGGCTTTAGCCATGTTAACAGGCCTGAAGGCCTGTTTCTACTGACCCCTGACCCCTGACCCCTGACCCTTTTATTTATCATTTCCTCAGCTCCAGTCTGTATGTCTTTTTTCCCCCGCCGAGTATAACATAACTCCTTTTTATATCAATGATTTTATGGCCGGATATATCATCCCCTATATGATAAATCTTTCCATTTATCACTGCGGATGAGCGCTCATCGCTGAAAAGAATTGTAGATAAACTTAAGTCAGGGGCCACTTCCCTGCCAGTACCCTCTGGGACGGCCTGAACAGAAGGAGGAAGAAAGGGGTCCTTTTCCCATACCTTAACCCTGTTCCCCTCACCCCTGCCCTCTACTTTAGGGAGAGAAAGTGTGGACGAAAGGGCATAGGCCGGAAGGCTAAGCAGGATAGCTGTTATAAGCCATTTCATACCGCCCCCTCCTTCATGAGAAATACATTGAGTTCCATCCTTATAGAGACGCCTGCCTTTTCTTCTTTAAGCACATTGATGTTCTCAACACCTATCATCCGTCTGGAATTCTCAAGACTTGCGAGGTAGGTCCCAAGAGACTGGAAGCCTCCCCGGAGCTGCAGTACTAAAGGCAGCCTGCTGTATTCTCCCTTATCCTCAAGAGGCGACGCCTGTATAGTTACAAGGGTCAGCCCTGGACGTGCTGATGAGAGTTCCATAAGGATATTGGAGACCTCCTTTTCAGAAGGGATCTGCTCTTTTGAAAAAAGTAGCCTGGATTCCATCTCTTCATATGCCTTCACTACGTCCTGAAGCCTTTTAGATTCATTCTCGGCAGAAGATGCAACCGCCTGATAGTCGGTCATGTTTCTGTTAAGCTTCTCTATATCCCCTTTCAGTCCCTTTATCTCTTTTTTTGAAGGCGAGTAAAACCAGATATTGAATACAAGAGTTATCACGGCAAAGAAAAGAGTCAGAACAATACCTTCCTTCAACAATGGAAACTTCTTTATCTTCAGGTCTCGCAGATTCATCTCTTTCCCCCGATCCTGAAGGTGATCTCAAATGAAAAAGCCTCTTTGCCGTTGTATTCGGTATTCTGCACATAAGCCAGGGATACGCCTTCAAAGAATGGAGAGGCCTCTACCGCAGCCATAAAGTCTGTAATACGGCTGCTTGAAAGGGCCATCCCGCTCACCCTGATACCCTTAAACTTTTTATCCCCAGCCATAATATCGGATGATGAAAGACTGGAAAACCAAAGCCCGGCATGGACAATATTTGAAAGTTCATATAGGGGACCAGACCACTGGGTATTCCCATCCGATATCCAGCTTACAAGCCCTGCCCTAGCCTCCATCTCCTTCTTTTTAGCCTCAGTCAGATTTATCTTGTCAATGACCTCCCTGTATTTGGCGTCCTGCCGTGCAAGGAGAGATACCGACTGCCGGAGGGAGTCCCTTTTTGCCTCAAGCGCTCCAATATTTGCCTTTTGACTATAATTAAAAGCGTAAAGGGTTGAGAGATAGAGGATGATTGAAAGGGAGGCTATAAAATAAAAAGTCCTCTTATTTACAGTTCTTAACTCCTTGGGAAGAAGGTTTATGCGCTGGATCACTCCCCCTCCCTTCTTAAGGCAAGACCAAAGGCTTCGACAAGGATTGGAGAAAGACGGGTTATATCAGTGCCACGAGGCAGGGCCCTCTTCACCTCGACTCCCTTCATAGAGTCGTATATCGCCGTCGAGACTCCTACGGCGTTGCCGATATTTGCCGCCAGCCCCTTTATGTTCGCACTCCCCCCAGACAGCAAAAGACTGTCCACCCACCCTTCCCTATGATGGGCCTGATAATAAGTGAAGGAACGTCTGACCTCTATTGATATCCCTTCCGTAAAAGATTTCACAGCGGTCTGTACAACTTCCGGGGCATCGTTCACTCCGGCATAACGAAGCTTTTTATCCTCAGCGGCCTGAAAGTCTGTCCCCTCCGCGTCCTGAATAATCCTTGTTATATCGTCTCCAGCCATGGGGATGTAACGGGCTAACCTGAGAGAACCGTTGGAAATGATGGATAAGGTGGCTTTGGATGCGCCTATGTCGAGGACTGCATACCTCTTGTCCTTCTCCCATCCATAATTATAGTCAAATGCAGAAAGGAGCGCCATTGGACCCACATCTATGACATCAGGTATCAGTGATGCCTCTTTCAGTATCCCGACATGCCCCATAACCTCATCCTTCCTGACTGCAAAGGTCATGATGGATAGTTTTGTCTTTCCCTCCTCCATTAACTCATCTATAACAAGATAGTCAATAATAGCGTCTTCAGGAAAATCTATCCCCTTTTTTACCTCCCACCGGACAGCCTCTGTCAGGTCGTCTTTCGGCATCTTCGGCAGTTTTATATGGCTAAAGGTCAAGGACTTGTTTCGTATTGAAGAAGAAACCCTGCTCTTTCCGATTCCATGAACATTCAGTAGGGTCTTCAATGCCTCCGCTGCGCCACTTTCGCCTGCTCCGTGCGGGAGTTTTACATATCCCACATCCTTCAGGCGACAAGCGCCTCCGGCGCATGCAAGGTGAACCAGTTTTATTGAGCTGGAGCCTATATCAACCCCCAGAAGGTTCTTATTCAAAGAGAGGGTAGGAATGTGTAGTGAAAAGCCGCCCCCCTTTTTTCCGGTTACAGGGGAAGAGGATACTCCCCCCTCTTTAGTTAAAGAGGGGGTCAGGGGGAGTTGGGGTTCCTGATAAACCCCTTCCCTTTCAACCTTCTTCAGGGCATCATGGATTATGCTCATATAGCAGCGCCTCGACGCCTGAAAATATCAAAAAACCTGCGGAATCCCTGGATATTCCGCGCAGAAGGCTCATTACCTTTAATGTCCTTTATAGCCTTCAAGACCATTTCCTTATCCACTACCTTCTTGTTTTCGACATACGCTGCCGTCAGCACCCTGTCACAAAGGACATTTATGAGCCTCGGATAACCGCCCGTATATCTAAATACCCTATCAACCGCTCTGTCGGTGAAGGCGAGAAACCCTTCGGGGCATCCGGCCACCTTCAGCCTGTGGAGAATATAGTCAAATGTCTCTCCACAGTCAAGAGGATTTAGATGGTACCTGACGACGATCCTCTGGTTCAACTGCCTCAGTTCATAGCTCTCGAGCTTTTTCCGTAGTTCAGGCTGGCCCATGAACACTATCTGAAGAAGTTTTTCTCTCTCCGTCTCAAGGTTTGACAGTAGCCTGACCATCTCCAAAGCCTTGAGGGAAAGGTGTTGAGACTCATCAATGATAACAACGGCGTTCCTTCCCGCCTCTCTCCTCTCCAGAAGGAAACGGTTCAGGGTATCTATCTTTTCCTTTATTGAACGGCCCGAAGTGAGCCCGAAGTCATCTACTATTGCTGTGAGAAGCCCGCCCTCAGTAAGGGACGGGTTAAGGATCAGGGCAGAGTCAACATCTTTCAACCTATTAAGCAGTGCCCTGCAGATGGTCGTCTTTCCGGTTCCAATCTCCCCGGTTATGAGGATAAATCCTTTCCTCTTTTCTATGCCGTAAGAAAGGCTGACCAGGGCCTCCTCATGTTTCCTGCTCAAAAAGAGAAACCTGGGATTAGGCGTCATCCCGAAAGGCTCTTCCTTCAGATTGAAAAAGGGTTCGTACATAAATTTAGGTTAAAAGTCAAAGGGCTAAAAGGTTAAGCGGTTAAGCCTTTTGGCCAGTGTACTATTCACCTTTTTATCTCCCATTACGCAGGCTTTTCCTGCTCTATCTTCTTGTTGTCAGTCTTCTCCTCGTCTCCGCCCTCTGAAGCCTTTTTAAAGCTTCTGATGGCCTTGCCAAGGCCAGAACCAAGTTCAGGCAGCTTTCCCGGGCCAAAGAATATCAGGGCCACAACAAGGATAATTACCAATTCCGGCATTCCTAATCCAAACATAAGGCACCTCCTTTTCATTTCTTCCCTCCCACTTGATGGGGGAGGGTCAGGGTGGGGGTGAAATCGCCAGTGTTTCCCCCTACCCTTCATCCCCTCCCGCCAGGGGAGAGGAGATTATTGGTTAGTACGTTGGTTTATAATTAAAATGGTGTATCGCCGTAATATAACGTA
The DNA here is from genome assembly GCA_016844545.1 of Deltaproteobacteria bacterium. Classification (GTDB taxonomy): domain Bacteria; phylum Desulfobacterota; class JAENJC01; order JAENJC01; family JAENJC01; genus JAENJC01. The sequence continues at coordinate 5,454 of JAENJC010000026.1, forward strand.
CAGTTCTGGTCTTTGAACGCATTACCACTGAATGGGTCTCTGCGCCTCCGCCGAAGAACCTCACCCCGCTTAGATAATCACCGTCAGTCACGCCTGTGGCTGCAAACATGACGTCTCCGGCAGCCAGGTCTTCAATGCCATACACCCTGTTTATATCAGGGATCCCCATCTTTTTGGCCCTTTCTATCTCTTCATTGTTCCTCGGTCTCAATATCCCCTGCATGTCGCCGCCGACACACTTCATGGCAGCAGCGGCAATAACGCCCTCCGGTGCACCACCGATTCCCATGAGGACATCAACCCCGCTCCCTTCTTTGGCAGTCGCAATGGCAGCCGACACGTCCCCGTCAGGGATGAGCTTGATCCTTGCTCCAGCAGCCCTGACCTCATCTATCAGCTTCTGGTGCCTTGGCCTGTTTAGGATCACTACAGTCATGTCTTCCACATAAACTCTGAGTGCCTTTGCTATGTTTTTCAGGTTTTCCGTAGGGCTCTTTGTAATGTCTATCGCCCCCTTGGCCCTTGGCCCCACTGCTATCTTCTCCATATAGGTATCAGGGGCATGGAGGAAGTTCCCTTTACTAGCTATGGCAATAACGGAGAGGGCATTAGGTCCCCCAGTAGCCGTCAGGGTAGTGCCCTCCAGGGGATCAAGGGCTATGTCTATCTCAGCCCCGTTCATACAGGCATTCCCTACCTTTTCGCCGATATAGAGCATAGGGGCCTCGTCTCTCTCCCCCTCTCCAATAACCACGGTCCCGCACATGTTTATAGAATTGAAGGCGGTCCTCATCGCATCAACGGCAGCCTGGTCAGCGGCCTTCTCGTCCCCTCTTCCCATCAGCCTCGCACTTGCCAGAGCAGCGGCCTCAGTAACCCTGACAACCTCAAGGGCCAGATTTCTATCCATATTAAAAACCTCCTCTTTTAATCATCTTTCATCATTTATTTGTCATCATCTCCATCAATTTAAACCCATCTTCAACAAACAGTCCGGCTCCTTTTGCCGAATCCTCATCATAGCTCTTAACTCCTGAGTCCCTGGTGTGCCTGGAGTCGTAAAGCACAAACGGGACAGGATCGGAGGTATGGGTCTTTAAGGAGATCGGCGTAGGGTGGTCAGGTAGAACCAATATCTTGAAGTCACCAAGTTTTGCAGCATTCTTCAAGATCGTGCCCACCACAAGTTCGTCAAACTCCTCTATCGCCTTTATCTTCTCATTGAGCATCCCGTTATGCGCAGCCTCATCAGGGGCCTCCACATGGACATACACAAAATCCTTCACAGCTAAAGATCTGAGGGCAAATTCCGCCTTTCCTTTATAGTTAGTGTCAATCCAGCCTGTTGCCCCCGGTACATTGATGACGTCAAGTCCGGCATAGATGCCTATCCCCTTCATCAGATCTACGGCAGATATGACCGAACCGGAAAGGCCGAACTTTTCCTGATAGGTCTGCATCTTCGGGGCCTTCCCTTGCCCCCACAGCCATATGGAGGTTGCAGCAGGGTTTATCAAATTGTTGGCTAAAAGCTTTTGAGAGTCGGTCATAAGCTTAATAATCTTCTCCTGGCCGTTACCGGAAGGAAGAAACGGAGATATTGCCTTCCCAGTTATATCATGAGGAGGGGTGGTCTTAACCCTTTCATTTCCGCCCTTCCAGACCAAGAGGTGCCTGTAGCTTACACCAGGATAGAACCTGAATTCATCAGAACCCAGTTCAGAGCCAAGGTGCTGAATAATCTTGGTTGCCTGTTCGGTCTTTATATGACCTGCGCTGAAGTCCTTCATATAAAGGCCGTCGGCACCGCTTTCAAGGGTTACAAGATTGCACCTCATGGCCACATCGTCTTTATGCAATGCAACACCGATACTTGCGGCCTCAAGGGGAGCCCTCCCTGTATAGCACTCTACAGGGTTATAACCGAAGACAGAGAGGTTCGCAACATCACTTCCAGGAGGCAGACCGGCCGGGACAGTCTTAGCCAGCCCCACCGTTCCGTGAGCTGCCAGATAGTCCATATTGGGCGTCCTGGCTGCCTGCAATGGCGTCTTACCCCCGAGCTCACTTATAGGGTAATCCGACATCCCGTCACCGAGTAGAATTATGTATTTCACTTTTAAACCTCTTCATTATTGGACGCAGATAAAATCTGATTACATGAGATTACATGATTAAAGACTATAAAAGGTTTTTAAATCATGCCAATCTGCGTGAATCAGCGTCCCGTTAAAATCCCAATACCTTCAGCACTGCACCCATCTCCGCATCTACCGTCACAGGCTGTTCAGAAATCTTTATGGCGTTGTCCGGGTCTTTGAGGCCGTGCCCTGTCAGGGTGCAGACGATGGAATCACCTTCCTTGAAGAAACCCTTATCGTTAAGCTTAATGACCCCGGCAATAGAGGCCGCTGAGGCCGGTTCGCAGAATACACCTTCAAGAGCTGCCACCATCCTGTATGCTGAGAGTATCTCTTCATCGGATACCATGCCTATAACTCCCCCGGATTCATCCCTGGCTGCAACAGCCCCTTCCCAAGATGCCGGATTCCCGATCCTTATGGCGGTGGCTATAGTTTCAGGCTTCTCTACCCTGTGCCCTCTGACTATCGGGGCAGCCCCTTCAGCCTGAAACCCTATCATCCTTGGCAGGCTCTTTGTTATCCCGTATTCTTTATACTCCTTATATCCCTTCCAGTAGGCAGTGATATTCCCGGCATTCCCCACAGGCAATGCATGGAATGTTGGCGCATATCCAAGGGCGTCACATACCTCAAAGGCTGCGGTTTTCTGTCCCTCGATCCTGTATGGGTTCAGGGAATTCACAAGTGTTATTGGATGGTTCTTTGAGACCTCCCTGACTATCTTAAGGGCCTCGTCAAATCCCCCTCTCACCTGTATTACCTTGGCGCCATGCATCATGGGCTGAGAGAGCTTTCCAAGGGCGATCTTTCCTTCCGGTATCAGGACACAGGCCCTTATTCCTGCCCTGGCGGCATAGGCAGCAGCGGCAGCAGAGGTGTTCCCAGTGGAAGCGCATATAACGGCCTTTGAGCCCTCTTCAAGGGCCCTTGATACAGCGGCAGTCATCCCCCTGTCCTTAAAAGAACCTGTTGGGTTAAGACCTTCATACTTCAGGAACAGCCTTATAGAAGGATTAATGGCATCCCTCAGCCGCTTTGCCTCTATAAGCGGTGTATCTCCCTCATTCAAAGTCACTATATACCTGTCATCCTTAAGCGGCAGGTACTTCTGGTACTCCTTTACAATCCCACGCCAGGCCATAATAAATCCGCTCCCCGATATTTCTAAGTAACTGCAATGCCAGATTTTTACATGATTGGAGCTCCTTTGTCAAACATAAAAAGCCGACAGACAATTCACCTCTTTCATATTTTCAATATTAAATCCATCAACCATCGGTAATAACAATTTGATTATTAGAAAAGTTAGATTATAATTACGGCAGTTTCGTTTCAAGAGAATCTATGCGGGGTGCTATGTCTATTTTGAAGGACTTCTTTGCAACACGATGGGGGGGGATCAGCAAGGATTCTCCCAGGCTTACCGAAAAGGCCCGTGCCGGTGGCTGAGCAGCAAAACTAAGTCCGGGAGACTTAGAGGAGATTCTTAAAGGCCTGCCGCTGGAAAAACACCCAGACCTTCTTATTGGGGTAGAGAACTGGGCGGATGCGGCTATCTATCGCCTTTCGCCTGAGATAGCCATCGTCCAGACCCTGGATTTCTTTACCGCCATAGTGAACGACCCTTACGACTTTGGGAGGATCGCTGCTGCCAATTCTCTGAGCGATGTTTATGCCATGGGCGGAAGGCCGTTAACCGCCATGAACATCTGCTGCTTTCCGGTAAAGAAGATGGACAAGTCTCTCTTCCGCGATATTCTCAGAGGGGGAACAGAGGTTATACATCAGTCAGGCGCGGTTTTGGCCGGAGGGCACAGCGTGGAGGACTCGGAGCTGAAGTACGGTCTTTCCGTAACAGGAGTAGTTCACCCTGAACATTTTTTAACAAATGAACGCGCAAAACCCGGTGATAACCTGATTCTGACGAAACCGCTGGGCACCGGCATCCTCTCAGCAGCCCTTAGAAGCAGGAAGCTGGATGATAAAACGACCAAAAAGATCACGGCAGTGATGGCTGAGTTGAACAAGAGTGCGGCTGAGGCAATGATGGAGATTGGTGTGAGCTCCGTCACTGATATAACTGGATTCGGGCTTATTGGCCATGCACTTGTGATGGCCAACGCCAGCAAGGTCGGCATACACCTGTATTCCAGCAAGGTGCCCATTATCCCTGAGGCCTTAACTTTTGCATCGCGGGGCTACGTTCCTACGGGAAGCAAACGCAATCGTCAATTCTGCTCAAAACACGTTGATATCGCCACCGGAGTAGATCCTTTACTGATTGACATCCTGGCAGATGCCCAAACTTCGGGAGGGCTCCTTATATCCGTTCCGGAAAATAAGACCGCGATGTTAGTTCAAAGACTTCAGGATAAGAATACACCTGCGGCAAGCGTCATCGGAGAAGTGATGAGCGAGCCGACAGGTATGATCAAGGTGAGTTAATAAAGGGGTCTACGGTCTAGCGTCTACAACCGAACAGCTATGCTATAATAAATTACACTTTCTCTATATCTGAAAAAGGAGGCTTAAATGCAGACATACTATTCACCGGAAGACCTTTCCAAATTCCCGACCATCGGTGAAGGGGCGCCTGAACTCTGGAAGAAGTTCTCCGAGTGGTACGGGGCGGTATTTGCCGAAGGGGCGCTCACAGAAAGGGAAAAGGCGCTGATTGCCCTGGCTGTAGCCCGCCTTGAAAAAGGCTCCAACAAGGAGCAGATGACCGAGGCAGTCCATGTAGCAGCGGCCATAAGGGGCGGGGCGTCTCTGGTGCACGGCGTTCAGATGAAGAATGTGATTGAAAAGATTTCGATGTAGGAAGATTTATGCAACTCAAACCCTTTGACAAAGCCATTGCCGAGAGCAACCTATACCCTCTCAAATCTACAGGAATCAACACATTACAGGTCAATGTCGGAAGACTCTGTAACCAGGCCTGTCGTCACAGGAAAGAGGTAATGTCAAAAGAGACAATGGAGTTGTGCCTCGACATACTCAGAAACAGCGACATTTCAACTGTTGACATAACGGGCGGTGCGCCGGAGATGAACCCGAACTTCATCTGGTTTGTTGAAGAGTGCGTAAAACTTGGGCGGCATGTCATGGTCAGATCTAACCTTACAATACTGACTGAACCTGGATACGAGGATATGCCGGGGTTCTTTGCAGAAAACCAGGTTGAGGTAATAGCGTCTCTCCCGTACTACATGGAGCAGAACACAGATGCCCAGAGGGGGAAAGGTGTATTTCAGAAATCCATAGCAGCCCTGAAAAAACTGAACGCCCTTGGATACGGCATCGAAGGTTGCGGGCTGATTTTAAACCTTGTCTTCAATCCCGGAGGCGCCTTCCTTCCGCCTTCTCAGAAGGCTCTTGAGGCCGACTACAAGAGGGAGATGCAGAAGAGGTACAGCATATCATTTAACAACCTCTTCACCATAACAAACCTTCCTATAGGGAGGTTCCTTGCCTACTTGAACTCATCAGGGAACTTCGAGATGTATATGGGTAAACTTGTTGCCTCATATAATCCATCGGCAGCAATCAACGTCATGTGCAGGAACATCCTTTCAGTGGGATGGGACGGGAAACTGTACGACTGCGACTTTAACCAGATGCTGGGGCTGTCCGTAAATCATGGGGCTCCAACCCATCTAAAGGAGTTCGACCTTTCGAGTCTTTCAAATAGGCAGATTGTAACGGGGATTCACTGCTACGGATGCACAGCAGGGGCAGGGTCAAGCTGCGGCGGGGCAACGACGTAATCCTATCGTCCTACTTTTTCAAGAGGAAAGTATATGTTAAAAGTGGAACCCTTCCCTACTTCACTCTGGACAACGATGTAGCCGTCATGCTGTCTTATAATCTCGTAGATTATTGAAAGCCCGAGTCCGGTCCCCTTCCCTGCCCCTTTTGTAGTAAAGAATGGCTCGAATATCTTTTCCCTCGTCTCTTTATCCATGCCGATGCCATTGTCCGAGACGTATATTACGGCAAATGCTCCGGCTCTCCCATAGCCATGAGCCCTTACAAAGTCATCATCCAACGCCACTTGACCGGTTGAGATCTTAAGGCATCCACCATCCGGCATCGCATCCCTGGCATTGGTTGCCAGGTTCATGAGGATCCGCTCAATCTGCGCTGCATCAGCCATTACAGTCAGCTCCTCTTCAGATGGGACTATCTTTATTCCAATGTTCTCTCTCATGACCTTCGATAAAAACTCTACACTTCCCAAGACCATCTGATTGAGGTTGACGGCTGTCGGTTTGATCGTCTTTTTGCCTCCAAATAAGAGAAGGTCCTGGGCCAGTTTGGAACCTGTTTCGGACGCTGAAACAATCCTCTTTACCATATCTTTCAATTTGTTGTCCACGCCCATTTTGTCTTCCAACATACCTGCAAAACCTTTTATAACCATAAGCACGTTGCTGAAATCGTGGACAATACCTCCTACGAATCTCCCTATAGCCTCCATCTTCCTGGCCTGAAAGAGCTGTTCCTCCAGCCTTATACGTTCAGCCTTTTCATCTATCTCTCGCAATGCCCTGTTTACAGCCGGCACAAGCCTTGAAAGCCTGTCCTTAAGTATATAATCTGTTGCGCCGCTCTTCAGGGACTCAATCGCCAATTCTTCGCCGAGAGTTCCTGAAATGAGAATAAATGGCAGGTCAGGGCATTTCCCCCGCGCTATCTCAAGGGCGGAAAGGCCGTCAAATGATGGGAGGGAATAATCAGCCAAGATCAGGTCAAAGCCGCATGTTTCAATGGAAGAGATGAAATCTGCACGGTTATCAACCAGCGTCACATCGCAGACCATACATTCGGAGGAAAGCATTGCCTGGACAAGCTCAGCATCATTTGGATCATCTTCAAGATGGAGTATCCTTAGTGGTGACTTCAAAGTAACCCCCTACTTACTTCTCCTCAGGCTGCCTGGCGGTGGTTCATTGATGACAGCCCAGAAGGCGCCGATCTGCTTGACAGCCTGTACAAACTGCTGGAAGTCCACCGGCTTAACCACATAGGCGTTCACTCCAAGCTTGTAACACTCAGCGAGGTCGCTATCTTCGCGGGAAGATGTGAGGACAACAACCGGGATATCTCTGAGTTGCTCGTCACCCTTCATATCCCTGAGGACCTCCAGGCCGTTTACCTTTGGAAGCTTGAGGTCCAGGAGCACGACAGCAGGGTTCCCGGCAAGCCTCATCTTGTAGTCACCCCGGCAATAGAGATAATCCAGGGCCTCTTCTCCGTCGTGGACCACAACCACTTCATTAGCGAGGTTATATTCCGCAAGGGCCATAAGGGCCAGCTCCTGATCGTGGGGGTCGTCCTCAACGAACAGGATACGTTTAAGTTCAGTCATGATCTATCCTCCGTGATTTGGGAAGTGAAAAGTAAAATGTGGCGCCTTCGTTTACTGCACCTTCCGCCCATGTCCTGCCCCCATGCCGATGTGTGATCCTGCGGACATTGGCAAGCCC